>CAYNGN010000232.1:0-5092 GCA_964396615.1 uncultured Thiothrix sp.
TTGGCCAAAAAGAATGGCTTCTGGTGTTGACTCACTTGATTTTTTTACCATTGAGTCATTAGCGTTTGAAAAGCCAAATTTAGAGCGTTTTCCTTGTTTGCGGCTTGCACAGGAAGCACACCAAGCAGGAGGCAATGCAACCATTGCCTTAAATGCGGCAAATGAAATTGCAGTTGATGCTTTTTTAACGAAGAAAATATGTTTCACCGATATTCCCTTGTTGATTGAATATGCAATGTCTGATGTTTCTTCAGGTACACCATCTGTCGTGGAAGATATTCTTATTCAGGATAGAGCAAGTAGAGAAACATCACAATTATGGTTAAAAAACTATAGAGATTAAGGTATGTTAGACTTGAATGTATCCTTTTCAACTTTCTCGTTAACAAAGTAGTATTTTACATATTTTTTACAAAGGGCTTTTGATATTTTATTCTAGTATTCAATCCCTTATAAAGATACCCCACTATCACTTAAGCTAGGCAGGCTGGTTTATTATGAGTTTCATTCTTGCATTAATTGCTTTTATTATTACCATTGGTATTTTGGTTGCTGTCCATGAATATGGGCATTTCTGGGTTGCACGTAAACTTGGAGTCAAGGTTTTACGTTACTCTATCGGCTTTGGTAAACCACTTTGGCAGCACACTTCTGAAAAAGGGGATAAAACAGAATATGTGTTAGCGGCTATTCCCATTGGTGGTTATGTAAAAATGCTCGATGAGCGCGAAGGTGATGTGGATGAGAGTGAAGTTCATCGCGCGTTTAATCGACAGACCTTATGGAAACGTTTCGCTATTGTCCTTGCAGGGCCTATGGCTAATTTCTTATTTGCAATTATTGCTTACTGTGCGATGTATATGGTGGGCATTGATTCGTTGAATCCTTATGTGGGTGATGTTATAAAAGAAACACCTGCAGAGAAAGCAGGTTTTCAATATCAAGATAAAATTACTGCGATAAATGGTGAGCCTGCGCGTTCTCTTTCAGATACGACTTTGTTACTACTTGATGAGTATTTAGATAATCCAAGTGATATAAATGTTGCAGTCACAACAAAAGAAGGCGAGAAAGTTATACGGCATTTAGATCTTTCTGCGCTTAATATGTTAAAAGAAGAGGGCGATTATTTAGAGAAAACAGGTTTACAGCCTTGGTTACCTTTCTTACCAGGGATTGGGGAAGTTTTACCTGATAGACCTGCTGCTATTGCTGGATTAAAAACGCGTGATAAAATCTTAGGGGCTGATGATGTTGATTTTATGTCCGTAAAACATTTTGTTGATTATGTAGCAAATCGTCCAAATGAGGCGATTGTTTTTCATATTAAACGTGATGAGCAGCTCTTGGATATTACTGTTACCCCTGAAATGAATACTGATAACGGTAAAGCCACTGGTATTATTGGTGTGAGAGTAGGGCGCTATATTTCCCCTGAAGATAGTCAGAAGCTTTATGGAGTTGTTCGTTATCCTTTTTTTGAGGCATTACAACAGGGCGCTAAGTCTACATGGCGTATGACAACAATGACCTTTAAAGTGATTGGTCGTTTGGTAACGGGTGAGGCGTCAGTTAAAAATGTTAGCGGTCCTATTACTATTGCTAATTATGCGGGTAAAAGCATGGCAATAAGTTTGGCTACTTTTATTGGTTTTATTGCAATTGTGAGTGTTAGCCTTGGAGTAATGAATTTGCTTCCTGTACCCATGCTTGATGGTGGGCATTTGTTTTATTATCTCATTGAGTTTGTTAAAGGAAGTCCTGTATCAGAGGCTGTTCAGGAGATAGGAATGCGTATTGGTATTGCAATGGTTGGTTCTCTTATGCTGCTTGCTTTTTATAATGATATAATGCGGTTAATGTAATAAGCTAAATTTATTATAGTATTTATGTGAATATTTAACCCTGTATATTTATCAATCATCCACTGAGTTGTCATATTACTTAAAATGAATAAAAAAATTCTTTCTCTTTCCTTTGCAAGTTGTTTATTCGCACTCTCTCAAGGTGCATGGTCAGCCTCTTTTATTGTTAGTGATATTAAACTAACGGGGATTCAGCATGTTGACCCAGGAACTGTATTGGCAAGTATTCCACTGGAAGTAGGAGAGCAATATCAAGATTATATGACGGCTGATATTGTTCGTTCGTTATATAAGACAGGACTTTTTGAAAATGTTTCGCTTGAGCAAAGTGGCACTGTACTGATTGTTAATGTTCAAGAAAGAATGGCTGTTGGTGAAATCACTATTTCGGGTAATAAGCTCTTTAAAACCGAACAGCTAATGACGGCATTGCAGCAAGCAGGTATCCGTAAGGGGCAAACGCTTAATCGTTCTGCACTTGCTAGAATTAAACATGAATTGAAACAGCAATACCTTGCACGAGGCAAGTATGGCGTTAGTGTTGATACTTCTACAAGGAATTTAGCGCGTAATCGAGTTGCGATTAATATTGTTATTAATGAGGGAGATTCTGCAAAAGTTAAAAATGTTAATGTTATTGGTAATAAAGCCTTTAGTGATAAAGTATTACTAAAGCTCCTTGATACAGGAGAAAAGGGTGCCTTCCGTTTTTTTAGTGATCGTGACAAGTATTCCAAACAAAAAATGACTGGAGATTTAGATAAGCTAACCGCATTTTATCAAGATCAAGGCTATTTGAAATTTAAAGTAACGGATACGCAAGTTACTTTATCACCTGACAAAAAAGATATTCTTATTACTATTAGTGTTAATGAAGGGGATCGTTATCGTGTTGGACATATTGATGTATCGGGTGTACCAAACCTCTCTGCACAGCAAAGTAATGTAATGTTGAAAATGCGTGAAGGGCAGGTTTTTTCGCAAAAATTACTGGAAGAATCGCGGAAGAATTTGCGTAAAAAGGTAGGTGAGGGTGGGCATGCTTTTGCTGAGGTCAGTATTGTTCCACAGATTGATGAAGCACGAAAAATTGTTAATTTAACCTTTCAGGCAACTGAAGGTAAACGGGTTTATGTACGTCGTATCAATATTCGTGGTAACTATCGAACACGTGATGAAGTCTATCGGCGTGAAATACGCCAACTTGAAAGTTCATGGTATTCTAGAGATAAAATAGCCCGTTCTAAAGTGCGTTTACGCCGTTTACCTTATGTGCAAAATGTACAAATTCAGCAAGTACCTGTAGCAGGCACAAGAGATCAAGTTGATCTTGAGGTGACTATTGAAGAACAATTATCGAATCAGTTTACAGCAGGTGTTGGTTTTTCGCAGAGTCAGGGGCTTTTATTTAATCTCGGTTTAAAGCAACAAAATTTTCTGGGATCAGGAAAAAGCTTAGGCATTAATGCAAGCAATAGTAGTGCAACAAAACGTTTTAACCTTAATTATAACGATCCTTATTATACGGTTGATGGGGTTGGTCGTGGCTTTGATGTTCATTACAAACGCACAGATACGGATGAAGACAATCTTATTTCAAGTTATTTGAGTGATAGTTATGGTGGAAACGTGAATTATACGATTCCTTTAAGCGAAGAAAACTCATTTCGTTTTAGTGTTGGTTATGAGCATATTAAGATAAAAACAGTCTCTGATACGCCAAGTTTTATTACTGATTTTATTACTGATAAAGGGGATAGCTATGATGAGTTTTTAGGAACCGTTAGCTATGTTCATGATACTCGAGATCGTACGCCTTTCCCAAGTGATGGTATTCGTTACAATTTTTCTTTTGAGGCAGGCTTGCCAGGAAGTGATTTAGAATACTATAAACTAAGGTACAAAGGGGCTAATTACTGGGCGATCAATGAGGATCTAACCTTTGCGATTAAAAGTGGTGTTTCTTATGGTGAGGGTTACGGTGATGATAATGAGTTGCCTTTCTTTGAGCGCTTTTACTCGGGTGGTATAGGTAGTGTTAGAGGTTTTGAAAAGAACTCACTAGGTGAGAGAGTTAATGATGATGCTATTGGTGGCGATTTTGTCGTTAATGGCAGTGCTGAATTACTATTCCCTGCTCCTTTTGCAAAAGATATTAAAGGGTTGAGGTTAAGTGCTTTTGTTGATGTAGGTAATGTATATGATGATCTTGATGCTTTTGATGTTGATGATATACGTTATTCGACAGGGATTTCAGCAACATGGATTTCCCCTTTTGCACCTATTACGGTTAGTTATGCAAAGCCGTTGAATGCGAAAGATTCTGATAAAGAACAGCAAGTTCAATTCTCTATTGGGGTCACCTTCTAAATTATATGACTTTAGGTTCTTTTAAGACCATTGAGTTATGAACTGACTGCGCTTAGAATAGCGTAATGCAAAAATATTTTCATATCGCTTTTTTTACCCTTTTAGTTGTTTGTGGCTTAATAACACCCGCTATTGCTACTGAAAGTACTTTTTCTACAGGCATTGCAACCGTTGATGTGCGTTTTTTGCTTAAAAACTCCCCGCAATCAAATGTTGCAACTGAGCAGTTGAAAAAGCGTTTTCAGCATCGCGAAAAAGAATTAGAAAGTGAAATTGCTTCAATTCAACAACTTGACAATGAATTACGGCAAATGACTCCTGACTTGAGTCAAGATGAAATAATACAACGTAAGCGTGAGCTTAGGGACAAAAAACGAAGTCATAGTCGAGTCGTAGAAGACTATCGGGAAGACTTACGCTTAGCGCGTAATACTGCATTGGAGGATGTACAGAAAACCGTTTTTGAGGCTATTGATGATGTAAGAGAAAAAGAAGGTATTGATGTTGTGATTCAAGATTATGTGTCTGCAAGTAAACGTAGCAGTATTACTGATAAAGTCCTTATCCACTTACAAATGCTATTAGAAGAAAGTAAAGTCGAATAATACTTATCCTTTGGTTTTAATGAACGCAGCGATTGCTTGTGTAGTCTTTTCTTTAGATTGGAAAAAGGGAATTAGTGATGATAACTTTAGGTGAGCTGGCTAAATTAACAGAGGCTACATTAATAGGTGATGAGAGCATCATCATTCATCGTATTGCAACACCATCAGAAGCAAAACAAAATGATATTTGTTTTGTTAGTGATAACAAATATTTGCCTTTATTAGCATCTTGCCAAGCAAGTGCTGTTATCC
>CAYNGN010000233.1:0-5079 GCA_964396615.1 uncultured Thiothrix sp.
TCCTGTCTAAAAAAATGTGAGAACTGTTTAGGGGAAAAATCAACCAAATTACCACCTGCATTAAAATGTTTGATAAACGTTTGACCTGTTGCATACGTCAAACTTCCCCCCAGTAAACTGACACCCGCATTACCAGCAAATGTACCAACCCCTGGTATTATCTTAAATAAACTGCTGGCTCCCATTACTGTTGCGACAGGCAAAGAACCACTAAGCAATGAAAGTATCAACACTCTTCCTTTAGTCTTATCAAAAGCAATTTTATAATGTCGGCTTAAATGATGGAGCATGTTTAGCTGTGTACCACTTAGCGCGATAATATCAAACAGTGGAAGAGGCACAATTCCTATTGTTGTACTAATAAGCACGTGGTTATTAACAATGCTATTGGCATCCTTGTAGTGGATAGTCTCCTTTTTTTTAACGAGCTCTTGTTGCGTTTGACTGAGTCGTAGACTTAACTCATCCAATAGTGTTGTTTGTTGCTGCTGAACAATGGTGCTCTCAGTTTCATCATGTGTCTTAGTCATTTTTTGTGATGTCTTTTTTAGCGTTGTATGGTTTGTTTTTCTCTTCCCAGTAACGGGTTATATATTGTTTATATATCATTCCCATTAATTAAAGCGTATAAATAGTGATTAAACAATAAGAACAGTGTTAATAAATATTAACATTGTTTTGCTTGCTACTCATTTTTATAGCAGTCATAATCCGATACTATAAGCTATTTTGTTTAATTTTCAGTCAATTATTTTACTTTACCCATAAAATGCTGAATTATATTGTTTTTTAGGCTGCTTCAAAGACAGAATATCAGAATAATGTATGTTTAGAGAAGTAGTAATGAGTACAAGAACGTGGTTAACACAATTGATAGGTATTTCTTTTTTAAGTTCTTTAGTGATTATTGTTGTGCCATTTTATACCCAGATTTTTCCTGATAAAATGGCTAATCATGTACAAGGAATATTGCATGAAAACGCATTAACATGGGCAAAAGTCAGTGCTGAAGGACGGAATATTACCCTTAAAGGCAATACAACGGATCTAGCACAACATCAAAAAGCCCTTCAGCTTAGTCGCTCACTATGGTTTGTTAAGCAGATAAACGATGAAATAACCCCTACGCTTGTTGAGCCTTATACGATGAAAATACGCTGGGATGGGAGTAACTTGGCTATTGAGGGCTATATGAGTAGTGATACTCGTAAAGATAACTTGCAACAATACATTGCTCAACAGTTTACAGGCAAAAAGAACAAACACACGTTACAAACGGGCTTAGGTTCACCTGAAGGTTGGGATGAACTCATGCGCATGTTAGTGGAACAGATAAAAAATTTGCAATTAGCCTCTGTTCATATCATTGATCAACAGGTTGATATTTCTGGAAAATCACTTACTTCACGAGAGATTTACGTGTTAGAAAAAGCAATGACTCCTTTTCGTGAACAAGACTATAGTATCAACATACGCATCGCAGCCTTAGATAATGCGGCCATTGTTTGCCAAAAAGAATTTAATCGTTTGCTCACCACAGAAACTATTCTGTTTAAAACAGGGAATGCCGTTATTGATAGCAATAGTGATCAGTTACTCGTTGAATTAGCGAATACAGCTATATTTTGTGCAAATGCAACCATTATCATTGCAGGTTATACCGATGATGTGGGTGATGATGAAAAAAACATACAATTAAGTGAACAACGTGCGAAAGCGGTTAAGGGGCGTTTATTTAATCAAGGAGGCGTTCCTCTTGAACGGTTAAAAACAGTAGGGAAAGGTTCAGCAAAACCATTGGCTAGTAATGAAACAGAAACAGGTAGAGCCAAAAATCGTCGTATTGAGTTTAAGGTAGAGGGAATTTAGAAGATGTTGGATATAGCGCTAGGATATGAACTTGCTTTAATAATATTCATGATTGCAAGCATTGCTTGGCTAATGGGACGGGGATTCTGTAAATCTACAGAATATCAGGTACGTGCAGATTTAAACGCATTGCAAACAAAACAAGATCATCTTGATACTTTATTGAATAGAAAAGATGAAGAATTTCATAAAAAAACAGAGCAGTTACACGTTTTGGACAAAGAATATACTGACTTATTGTATGTCAATGAAACAGATGCAGTCATGCTAAAACATTTGCAGAAAGAGCGCAAAGAAACAATCGAACAATTACAAGATTTAGAGGTATATCGAGTAAAGTTTGAGCGATTGAGTGAAAGCTATGATGAGCACTCAAAAAAATTAGTTGAGCTAAAAACGTTGTATGGGCAAGCGCAGGAGGATTTGAAGCATAAAAGTGTAATAATAACGCAACACGAACAGCAACTACTTAGTAAGGAAAAATATACCTTAAAATTAGAGCAGAAATTAGCACAGAAAAAAGAGGATTTTACAGCGACAATTGAAGATAAAATAGCAATAATAGCGACGTTGAATGAGGAAAAAAAGACCACTGATAGTGAGTTTCAACAAAAATTCGCCGCAAACAAGACGGTGATAAGTCAGACGGAAAGTGATAAACAATTATTGCAAGCATCCAACAAAAATAAACAACAAGAAAATGAACAGTTAAAAAATAAGCTACGGATGCTTGATAATAGTGTGACAACATTACAACAGCACTATCAAAAGAAAGAAAAATATAATACTATTGTTAAGCAAAAGAAATCGGTATTACAAACTATTCATAAAAAACAGGTACTTGAGACAAGTGAGTTAAGAAAACATCTTGGTCAACAATTAACAAATAAAGATGCGATCATCAAACAACTACAACAAGAAAAAGCTGAATTATCCTTGATTAATCAGCAAAATACCGTAAAAATAGATGTATTAAATAAAAAAATAAATGTTTACTGGCATTCTACGAATGCAACAAATAGTCGGATTTCAGGTATGTTGAAAAATTCACCTGAAAAATAACGAGGTAACTCATGATTCAATTAGGTATATTGCTCCCCTTAGCCATTGGCGGTGTTGCCAGTGCAGTATGGCGTGAGTACAAACAAAAAAAACAGCTACAAGCAACATTAGCCCTTCCTACTATAAATAATGAACAAAGTAATGGCGTTGATTCAACCGTTCATCCTGTTTCACAAATTCCGCACAAGCTCTTTGATGATGTAGGTGAACTTAACCATTATCAACGAACTGCATGGTATACCTTAGTATTTTCTGCATCAGCCTCTTGGTTTTATCCGCCTATTATTTTGTTGAGCGTCCCTTTGCTGGGTTATAACAGTTATCATTTCCTGCGTACCATTAACGAATCAGCCCCTGCTGATCAAAAATCTCCGCTGACTGTTTTTGAAGTAATTGGTGTTGCTAGTTCGCTGGCAATCGGCCGACCTATTTTAGCATCAGTATTGCTCTTATTTAGTTTCGGCAGCCGTAAGTTTTTATTACATGCAGGAAACCTTGGCAATATGGGGGCATCTCGTGCGTTTAATCCACAATTAACTAAACTATGGGTCTTACGAGAAGGGGTTGAAATTGAGATTACCATTGCTGAATTAACAGAAAGTGACACTATTGTGCTACAAAATGGTGATATTGTGATGGTCAAAGCAAAGATACTTGAAGGCGAAGGCGTGATCCGCCAGTACAGCTTACGCAAAAAGATGAAATCCATTCCCAAACAAAAAGGTGATAAAGTATTTCCTTTTACCCAACTTGAATCAGGGAGTTTGCTGGTTCAGAAAATAATGTAGCCACTCCATTCACACATTGAATGACAAGTTCACTTCTTCTTGTTCCTCAATATTTTTTTGCCAGCCTCTAACTCTTCATTTAAGGCTTTTTTAGCCTGCTCTGGATCAAAGTCTTCCAATGTACCGCCCTGTTCAAAATGCTGTTGGAAAACTTTACCAATTGCATAAGTTGAAGCTCCCCCCATCGCTGCCATACTTGCTCCACCGACTAAGGTACCAATGACAGGAATCATTTTTAGCGCGCTGCCAACTACTGGTGATGCCGCGTTAGAGGCTATTCCCCCCATGAGAGTGGTTAACCATACTTTTGATAAATGTTTAGAAAAGGGGATTTCATATAATTTTGCAAGGCGTACCAACATAATGCGTTGTACGCTGATGAGCCCTAATAGATCAATCCAAGGGATAGGAATAAAACCTGTTAAGCTAGAACCAAACGCATAGTCTTTAATGAGTCTATCTGCTGCTTTTGATACCTTATCCACTGCTGTTTCCGTTTCTAAAAAAATAGGGGAGAGTAGAAGCTTTTTCCTGCATAATGCCAAGTCTATAATTAACTAAATGTATCTTTGAAGCATTTATAACTAATGAGGCTTATTGACATCCTCCCCTCCCTAAAGGAAGGGGATTCCTCCCGCGAGCGTTTGATGTCCCAAACGGAGAATGTTCTTTGCCGCATTAATATCTCTATCATGCGATGTGCCACACTCAGCACAAGACCATTCTCTTATTTCAAGTCCTGCTCTACCTTTCGGACTATTACGGCTTATAGAGCCGCAACACGAACAAGCTTGAGTCGTGTACGCTTCGTTGACGTCTACAAACACAGATCGCATCCCTTTGGATTTATAATCAAGCTGTGTTTTAAGCATGTACCAGCCCGCATCTAAAACAGACTTTGCCATTTTAGTTTTAGCGAGACCTTTACTGCTTATCTTGCCAACAACGATTAAGCTGTTTTCGTTCACCAATTGAGTGGTGAATTTATGTATCGCATCTGCACGTTGGTTTTTAATTTTTGCGTGGATGTTTTTTACGTGTTTCTTTTTGTTTGCTCTTTGAGCTTTGCCTAATTTTTCTTCGGATTGTCGGTAGAAGTCTTGACGTTTACGTTCTGTTCCATCGGAACAAGTAGCGGTTATCTTAAGCCCTAAATCAATCCCTATTTCCCCCGTACCTTTTGAATCTTGTATTTCTACCTGAACAACGATATTGAGAGACCAGCGTCCTCTTGCATCTTGACTGAAAGAACCCGATCTAAACGCATAGTTAGATAAACCATAGCTATCCCACACGTTTGTGACCGCTGGAATAATAAAGCCACGTTCTTTCTTAATCACTTTGAGTTGTTTTTGTAGAT
>CAYNGN010000234.1:0-2656 GCA_964396615.1 uncultured Thiothrix sp.
ATTACGCGGCTTTAATGCTGTGTTGGGCATTTCCAAGCTTGCTTCATTTAAGCTTCAAACGCCAAAGATAACCACAACAGCAGCAATGAATAACGCATTAAGCACGCTGTATAATAATGTCAAACATCCATTATTAGCCAACCAATCCACCCAAACGCTATCAGCATTGGAGATTGCCGCGAATAAAGCACTGGGCTCATTAGCCAAACCCAGTAATTATGGTACGTCTAAAGTCGGCGATGCTTTACATCAAGTCGCTGAACTCATGCAAGCAGATGTTGGCTTGGAAGCGGCAACGGTTAGTATGGGTGGCTGGGATTTACATAGTGTTATGGGAACATGGCAAACAGGCGATATGCAAAACCAACTCAGCGAATTAAGCACCGCTTTAGCTGCTTTTTATGCCGAGATTGCGAGCTATCAAAGCAATGTCACGATTATTGTGACCAGTGAATTTGGACGCAGAGTGGCAGAAAATGATAGTGGTGGCACGGATCACGGCAAAGGAGGTGCGATGATGGTTCTTGGCAAGATTAACTACGAATAAGGAAATAAGTCATTATGGCTGAAAAAAATATTAGCATAATTTTGCTTTATCACTTGTATTTTCACGACCTGAGAAAACACACTCCCCTATTCCCACTGTTTACCCTGACCGCATCCGTGTGTCTTGACGTGGAGATGCCCCATGAGTAACCCTTTTATTCCCCTCAGCAAAGCCGCGATTGCCGCGAATTTAACCAAAAACGAAGGCCTTATCTTTCTTGCCCTGACCATTCAAACCTTAGGCTATCGAAAAGCGACCGATAACCTCACCGATAAGCGTCTTGCACAATTAACAGGCATTCGTCTGGATCATTTACGCCCTGCCCTTGATAGTTTTCTCGACCATCAGCTCTTTACCCGTCATGAACATCCGCATTACGATTATCAATATCGCCTTTGTGATGAATTTTTAGACGAAGCAGCGCCGATTGTTTATCCCCCTTCCCTTCCCGCTTCCCCTGAAAGGGGGGAAACGCGAGAATCTCGGGCAGAAGAAAAAGGATGAAAAAAATGAAAAGCATCTGTCCTACTGGGCAGATTACACATGGATACAACGCCAATCAAAACGACTAAAGAAAAGCGAAGCCGAAACCGCCGTGATGATGGGCTTAGAGAAAGCCTATGCAATGTTTAGCAAGCCTGCTGATGCAGAACCTGCTATCGCCGCATAACCATGAGCATGACAAATCAAAGATGTTTGCCTGAGAAATTCCGTGAAGTGTAAGCCCGATAAGGATTACTATCCTACGTGATCTTTTTACTGCATTTGTTATTTTTTAAGCATGATTCAACAATTCCTCTGGGACTAAAAAACAAGCACGATCAGTCAGCAAGACGTGGAATCGTAAACAACAATTCAACTAATTTGATATTGATGTAGTAATTTTCACGTCCCATTTTTTTCTTTATTAATATGCCCTCTTTCGATAAAGCATTGAGGTAACGTGTTGCCGTTGCTCTTGAAATATTTAAGTCATTTTCTAGAAACTGTACTTTTGTATAAGGATGCTTAAAGAGGCTGTTCATCAAGTCTTGACTATAAAACTTATAGTTTGCACGAATAATGTGTTTATGCTGTTGGAGTAAATCCTTGATGGATTCGATTAAGCTAACCGCATGTTGAGCGGTCAAGATGATGCCCTGCAAGATATAAAGTAGCCATGCTTCCCAATCAGCGGACTCTCTCACCTGTTGTAATAAACGATAGTAATCTGCTTTAGTGTGGTTAATATAACGACTCAAATACAGTATGGGAATATCAAGCAATCCTTCTTTACAAAGATACAGGACATTAATGATTCTTCCTGTGCGACCATTACCGTCATAGAAGGGATGAATACTTTCAAACTGATGATGAATCAGTGCCATTTTAATCAAGGGGTCAACCCGTTGATCGCTGGAATGGATTAATTGTTCTAAATTAGCCATCAGTAATTGGATTTTATCAGGCGCAGGCGGCTCATAAATAGTTTTTCCTGTTTGCTCATTTTTGAGGACTGTTCCAACGACTTTTCTAAAACCTGCATTATTTTTCTCGACAGCCGCTTGAATGGCTAAAATATGATTAAGCGTGAGCAACCCTGTCGATTGCACACGTTTAAACCCGATTGCTATGGCATTCGCATACTGTGAGACTTCTTTGGCTGCGATGTCATGCGGATTAGAGTGCAACTGATATTTATACAAGGCATCTTGCGTGGTGATAATATTTTCAATTTCAGAACTGTCTTGTGCTTCTTGTAAGGTCAAGGTTGATAATAAAAGTGCTTCATTAGGAATGGTTTTGGCGATGCCTTTTAGCTCTGCTAAATAGCGATGGGCAAGAATCAGTGCTTTTAAGACAGCCGTTGATTCAAGTTCTGCCGCAATTGCATCGAGTTCTATCGGTGAAAGTTCGTTCATCTTCTCAAAAATCCAGTATTTTGCTGTATATCAGACTCTATCTTCTCAAAAAATGCGGTTTTTGAGAAGATAAAGAAGATTGATATTAAGAAAAATCTTTATACAGGGTCTTTTAATTCACCGTTGAAGGCTTTTTGGCTTAGGGCGTTGAAAAGGGTTTCATAAACAACTCATTTTTCTTGTTGCCTTCTTAAAAGCTTATTATTTT
>CAYNGN010000234.1:2667-5062 GCA_964396615.1 uncultured Thiothrix sp.
GAAAACTCTAATTGGATATTTATAGGGCTAAAGGTATTTTTATCTTTTGAAATTCTTTTGCATTTATATTTGCCATTCCAACAATATTCTTGCACATTGCTTTTAGCGTTTATTAGCCATAGTTAGAATTGTACCAAAAAGAGTTTACCCTTTGAATTTGGACGGGGCTTCACCTTCTCGCTTATACTGAGCGCTTTTTACTAATCAATGATTGTTAATAGCCGCTCATGTCCGATAAAAACACCAACCCCCTAATACTTGTCGATGGTTCTTCTTACCTATTCCGTGCCTTTCACGCCCTGCCGCCCTTAACTAATACGCATGGTGAGCCAACAGGGGCAATGCATGGTGTCCTCAATATGCTAGACAAGCTACGGCGTGATTATACCCCTGAGCAAATGGTGGTGATTTTTGATGCTAAGGGTAAAACCTTTCGTAATGACATGTATGCGGATTACAAAGCCAATCGTCCGCCTATGCCTGATGATTTGCGCGTACAAATTGCGCCGTTGCATGAGATTATCCAAGCACAAGGCTACCCGCTAGTGGTTGTGCCTGATGTTGAAGCGGATGATGTGATTGGCACGATGGCAACGCATCATACAGGGAATGTGCTGATTTCAACGGGCGATAAGGACATGGCACAGTTGGTGACTGACAAGGTGCATTTAATCAATACCATGTCGAATAGCTATGACGATGTACAAGGCATTATTGATAAATACGGTGTTCCACCTGAGCGTATTTGTGATTATCTCGCGCTGATGGGTGACAAAGCAGATAATGTCCCTGGCGTTCCCAAAGTAGGCCCTAAAACAGCGGTAAAATGGCTACAACAATACGATAATCTACACAATATTATGGATCATGCGGATGACTTTAAAGGCAAAGTAGGCGAATACCTACGTGAATCACTGCACTTTCTGCCACTTTCGTATGATTTAGTCACTATTAAACGGGATGTCGATGTTGATTGCTCAGCAAAAGCACTCGCCTTTAAGCCTGAACAAACCGATCAACTCACGGATCTGTTTGAGCGCTATGGCTTTCGTACTCGACTGGCCAATTTAGCTAAAGAGCTGCCCGAAGACGATGAATTAATTGAAACCCCCACTGTTGAAACAGATTATCAATGTATCCTTGAACAAAAAGATCTTGATCATTGGCTAGAGAAACTCAAACAAGCGCCTTTGTTTGCTTTTGATACGGAAACCACCAGCCTTGATTATATGGATGCCCGACTGGTTGGTATGTCATTTGCGGTTAATCAAAACGAAGCCGCCTATCTGCCATTGGCACATGACTATATTGGCGTACCTAAACAGCTCGATTTTGATAGCACATTGGCGTTACTCAAGCCCTTACTTGAAGATCCAACACAGAAAAAGGTGGGGCAAAACCTCAAATATGATCGGAGTGTATTACTCAATCATGGCATCGAACTTAAAGGCATTGAACATGACACCATGCTTGAATCTTATGTGCTTAACCCGACGGCTAATCGGCATGATATGGATACATTGGCTGAGCGCCATCTCAATCGCAGTACGATTCATTTTGAAGAGGTCGCAGGCAAAGGCAAAAAACAGCTGACTTTTAACCAAGTCGCCTTTGAGGAAGCCGTACCCTATGCCGCAGAAGATGCGGATATTACCCTGCAACTACACCAAACACTTTGGCCTCGTTTAGAAAAACGTCCTGAACAAGCAGCACTTTACACAACCATAGAACGTCCTCTTCTCAGCGTATTATCAACCATCGAACGCAATGGGGTACGCATTGATCCACAGCTGCTTAATGTGCAATCGGCAGAACTCAAACAAGAAATGGAACAGCTTGAAGCAGAATGTTATGCCTTAGCGGATGAAACCTTCAAACTGAATTCGCCGAAACAATTACAAACGATTCTCTTTGAAAAAATGGAACTGCCTGTTATACGCAAAACCCCTAAAGGTCAACCATCAACAGCAGAAGATGTCTTACAAGAACTGGCAACACAAGGCTATGAATTACCACAATGTATTTTACAATACCGTAGTATGAGCAAATTGCGCTCCACCTATACCAGTAAACTCCCCAAACTGATTAATGACAGTACACAACGTATTCATACGTCCTACCATCAAGCGGTAACCGCCACAGGACGCTTGTCTTCTAGCAACCCAAACTTACAGAATATTCCTATTCGTAGTAAAGAAGGTCGTCGTATTCGCCAAGCATTTATTGCGCGTGAAGGCTATCGTTTAGTCGCGGCGGATTATTCACAAATTGAATTGCGTATTATGGCGCATCTTTCAGGTGACAAGGGCTTACTAGAGGCATTCTCACAAGACAAAGATATTCATACCGCAACGGCAGCAGAAGTCTTTTCCGTGTCGGTTGATAACGTTACGGA
>CAYNGN010000235.1:0-5059 GCA_964396615.1 uncultured Thiothrix sp.
GGGCTTGAGTCGTGAGATTCGAGATACGTCTTCGGACGGAATAGGTGATTAGCCTAAGCCTTTATTGGCTACGTTGTTTAAATAAAATCCTACTTGAACCTTAGCTACCTTTTTGCTAGTATTCCTGCTCTTTAAATTTTGTACTATTAGAGGATCTTCCCATCATGAAGGCCGACATTCACCCTAACTACCGAGAAGTCGTTTTTCAGGACTTAAACGCTGACTTTGCTTTTTTGACCCGTTCTACGATGAATTCAAAAGAAAGCATCACATGGGAAGATGGTAATGAATACCCGCTCATAAAAGTGGAAGTTTCAAGCCAATCCCACCCTTTCTACACAGGTAAGCAAAACCTAACGAAAAAAGCAGGTCAAGTTGATAAATTCAACAAACGTTACGGCAGAAAATAATAGCCTTAACAATCTTAGCTTACTAAGAACACTAAAAAAGGCACTCTCTCGAGTGCCTTTTTTTATACTTCCCATTCATAATATTTTATCCCTCCCTTGAAAAAAGAGTAAAAACCCATGCAAAATGGGTAGTGTATAAGCTATGGTAAAGACAGGCGTATAAGTAAAAGGCATCTTATACCGCCTAATAGCAATGTTGTAAAATAATGCCTTTATAAGCGGAGTGTTACCATGCTAATGATGAGAAAACTAATAACGACATCCACCCTGCTTTTCACTATTGGGCTAACAACAAATTGTGCGGTAAACCCAGTCAGCGGAAAGAAAGATTTTGTCTTAATGTCTAATGAGCAAGAAATTCAACTAGGCAACAGTTTACATAAACAAACCCTACAAAAACAAAGACCTTACAACAATCCTGCACTACAAGCCTACGTCAATAATATTGGTCAGCAGTTGGCACGTCAAAGTCATCGTAATGATATTCGTTATACCTTTACAGTAGTTGATGAGCCAAGCATTAATGCCTTTGCACTTCCTGGTGGCTTTATCTATATCACCACAGGACTCATGGCCTATCTCAATTCAGAAGCACAACTAGCAGGTGTGCTTGGGCATGAAATTGGTCATGTCACCGCACGTCACAGCGCCCGCCAACATAGCCGCGCAACAGCAACCAACGTACTAGCCTCTCTCATTACCAATAAAGTCGGTAACGCTCAACTCATTAATACCCTTAGCGTTGCCAGCGTTCGGGGTTTTGGTCGCAAGCATGAGTTACAAGCCGATAGACTTGGTTCAGAATACCTTGCGCGTGTTGGCTACAAACCAGAAAATATGATTCAGGTCGTTAGCGTACTAAAAGCCCAAGAGGACTTTGCTAAGTTTCTTGCCAAATCAGAAGGTAAGCAACCTCCCAGTTATCATGGCACTTTCTCAACTCACCCCAGTAATGACCAACGTTTAAAAGAAGTTGTTCTTGCTGCGCGTCGCTTTCCCAGCGCAGGAAGCCGACCTGATAATGCAAGAAATTACTTAAACTATATGCAAGGTCTCAGCTACCGTATTAATAAAAATCAAATGGGGCGCTTGAAAATCATCACCGCACGCTCTGGTACAACCTACGCTGCACTTGCTAGAAAGAGCAAGCTGCCAAAATATGCAGAACAAAAACTACGCCTACTCAATGGCATGTTCCCAACAGGCGAGCCACGTCCAGGACAACTCTTAAAAATAGTAGAGTAAAACAACACTCCTTTTTATTACAACAGGATCGAAATGACCACATACAGCTATAAAGAAGATGCACTAAAATACCACGCAGAACCTCGCCCTGGTAAAATAGCCACCGCCATTACTAAACCTACAGAAACACAACATGACCTCTCACTTGCTTACACCCCAGGCGTTGCAGAACCCGTCATGGAAATATATCATGACCCTGAGGCCGCTTATTTATATACCGCTAAAAGCAATCTTGTGGGAGTCATTACCGATGGTACTGCTGTTTTAGGGCTAGGCAATGTTGGCGCACTGGCTGGTAAACCTGTAATGGAAGGCAAAGGCGTATTATTTAAAAAATTCGCGGACATTGATGTCTTTGATATTGAAGTTAATACCTCTGATATTGATGAATTTGTTGAAACAGTGGAACGTATCGCCGATACCTTTGGGGGAATTAACTTAGAAGATATTGCTGCCCCTGCCTGTTTTGAGATAGAACGCCGTTTGAAAGCATCATTAGACATCCCTGTTTTCCATGACGATCAACATGGCACTGCAATCATTATCGCTGCAGGTCTTATCAATGCATTAAAAATCCAAGGCAAAACACTTTCAACGGCTAAAATAGTTTGCCTTGGCGCAGGTGCTGCGGGTATTGCCTCTATGCGCCTGCTCAATGACATGGGGGCAGATAAAAACAATATTTACATGCTAGACCGTCAAGGTGTCATTCATAGTGGTCGAGACGATTTAAACCCTTACAAGCAAGAATTTGCTTTAGAAACACAACAACGCACACTCGATGATGCTTGTACTGATGCAGACATTTTCATTGGCTTATCAGGCCCCGACTTACTAAGCAGTGATACATTGAAAAAAATGGCTGCAAAACCAATTGTATTCGCCCTCTCTAATCCAGACCCCGAAATTGCACCTCATGTTGCACTTGAAGCTTGCTCTGACATTATTATGGCAACAGGCAGGAGTGATTACCCAAATCAAGTCAATAACGTTTTAGGCTTTCCCTTTATTTTTCGTGGCGCACTTGATGTAAGAGCGAGTACCATTAATCGTGAGATGGAAATAGCAGCCGTTCATGCACTTGCTGAACTCACACATGAACCTGTACCAGAAAGCATATTAGATGCTTATGGCCTAGAAGCACTCTCTTTTGGTGCTAATTACATTATTCCTAAACCGCTTGATCCACGCTTGAGAAAGCGCATCCCAGCAGCCATTGCTCAGGCTGCTATTGATTCTAATGTGGCGAGAAAACCAAAAAAATAATTGATCATCAGTATGGGCAATCAGCAATCCTTGTGATTGTCCACGCTGCTGCTTACACTGAGAAAACCCAAAAATCAACCCAGCGCAGATGTTGACACATTAAAAGGCAATACATCATCACCTTGTTGCTGACAAGCCACTAGCGCCTCTCTCATCCGAATAATATCTTTAATCTTATCAACAAACAGTGAAGTACTCTCACCACGTGCATAATCACCAAGGAAATAACGTTTTATTTCAGCACGTTGTTCCACTTTAGGATCAAGTGAAAGACCACGCTTGATTAATGTTAAAACATCCTCATAATTATCATCATCAATCGGCTCGCAAGCAGTGATAATCTTAGACTTTCCAATAGCAACCTCTTTTTGACGATAAAAATAATCAGTCATCAACATTGGCTTATCAAAGGCCAAAAAATCAACCGTTACTGCTGAGTTATCAAAAATAGCCAGATCAGTGAGGTCAAAGACACTATTAATATCCTCTTTGTCCATCACTATTGCATTATTCACATGACTAATAATCTCACGAATTTTCAAATCAGCTTGCTTAGTGAGAAAATCTCTTGAACCTGTATTAGGATGAGGGCGATAAATAAGATAATAATCATCATCCTCAATGATGTCATTGACGAAACTGACACCATAATCAGGTAACGACGTATAATTCATTGAAAAATGTGTTGCTTCCCATGTAGGGGCATACAGAATAACTTTTTTATCCGTTTGTGGCCCATCAACAATCTCAAGAAAATCAGCTTGTGGGCGACCGATTTTCACTAACTTACTCAAATCCATATTCAGCAAATTATTGGCATATTTTTCGTACGCTGCATCAGCAACAATAAAGGTAAAATCGTATGCTTTAGCTCGATTGGTAAAAGTTGAGGTTTTTTCACTTTCACCATGATTAATATGAACATGTAACACCGTATTTTCACATAATGATTGAAAATTAGAAGCTGCATTATTAACATACAAAATGCATTTAAAATCATTATCCTCATACAATTTCAGCAATGAAGTCATTGTTTTACAATAAGCAACAGGAAAGCCCGTATTTCCTTGTATCCAATCATATGCATCTTCATTACGTGCAATAATTAAAACCCTATTTTCCTTATTCAACACTTCAAGTGGCTTTAACCATTGTTGTATTTGATAAATATTCCCCATATCTCCCGAAAAATACACGACCACATTAATATCAGCATAGCGTGTTTTCATAGCCCACTCCTAAGTAAAAAATAGATTAAAGATTTGCTGCACACTGTCCATATAAAGGCTGTCTACTTGTACCGCATTGCTGCAAATGCGTTTTAATTTTAGTGGTTGATATCCCTTTTGTACGGGGTAAATAGGTTACTTCACAATACTCCGATAAAAAATCAAATTTGCCTTCCCAATCGTGCCCCATGACAAATATATCGACATTATGTTGTATAATATCGTTACTTTTTTGTTCCCATGAAGATTCGGGCAATACATCATCAACAAATTTTATATTACTAATTATTTCAGCACGTTCATGATAGGGTATAACTGTTTTTTTATTTTTTTTAAGATTGAAATCATCAGTAGAAATACCAACAATTAACCGATCCCCCAACATTTTTGCCCTTTGTAATATTTTCAAATGCCCAATATGAAATAAATCAAAAGTTCCATAAGTTATAACTGTTCTTACTTGTTTCTCCACAATATATCTTCTCCATATATTTTATCTAAAATAAATAACACCTTCAGCTCTAGAAATAGCAATAAAAAAATCTTGATATACCCATTCTTTTTTTTCAATAGATTTCCAACTCAAAAAAAATGTTGCTTCATTTATTTTAAAAAAAGTAATAAACAGATACTTGGATTTTACTCGTAAAAACACCTACAAAATCATCTTGCATGAAAAATTGAAAACTAAATATTTCTGACAATTATGAATAAGCAAGCCACTTATACATTTAAATAAGTAAGTAGATATGAGCTATTTCAGGAGTCGAAGATATTCTTCCTCCTCAAACATTGAGCTGTGTTTTTATAAACACATTTTTAACGAGATTTTGATGCCACTTCGTATTAGACATATAAAAAAAAATCAGTTAATTACTGAATTATTTTCTTTGATTCTTCCCTCATATC
>CAYNGN010000236.1:0-5057 GCA_964396615.1 uncultured Thiothrix sp.
TCTTTCGCATACTGGATTATCCTGCATGGCCATTAACGAATAATGAAGCGGAAAGAGCATTGCGACATTGGGTGATTTTGCGCAAAATTACTCAAGGAACACGTTCTGAGCAAGGAAGTCGTGCTTTAGCATTATTTGCAAGTGTAATTGCTACTTGTCGTTTACGGAATAGTTCTCCCTTACTCTATATCAGGGACGTGATTCAATTACGTCGAAAGGGTCAAGATGTACCTAAACTGCCAGTGATACCCGCATAAAATTTAATGGTTTTGGCTGGGGGGGACTGAACGGTTACGTCAAATATCACTCTCGTGTTTAGGTGTTCGTTATTAAACACTCTTTTTAATATCTCTCTTTCAAGTGAATTGAATGTAGAAATTTGTGACATATGATGTCTCTGATGTAAGATAAAGTGTTAAGAGTTTGATAACTTGGGGATCTAACGCATCTCTTTATACACAAGTATGGCAATTATGTGAAATCAATTCCAATAGTACATATCTTAACCATATAAAGACACCTAAAAAATCAGACTAACGGAATTAATCAATGTAATACCATGAAAAAACACAATATTTCTTAAAAAGATAAACGGTTTTCCTAAATTTACCCCTTTACATCTTCCACAAAATCCTAAATCATACCTCTCGAAATCACTGCTATCTTTTAGCCAATAGTGACCATCAATTGAACGCCCTATAGCGTTGCTTAGAACAACACAAATAGGGACAAACAGAACCAATTTACTAGAGTGAGAATTGACTATGCGTGTAATAGTGTATCCCAATATCGGGATTATTGCCTTTTTTGCATCCTGCCTTCCCCCAAAACAAAAGTCTCTATTCCACTGGCTTTTCGCTTTTCATTGTCTTATTTTATCCACGTTATTCCGCTACTCCTTGCCAAAAAACCTTGTTTTTAAAGCAGTTAAAGGTGGTTCAATATGAATAACGACTCCCCACGTATCTTGCCTTATTCCATTGAAGCAGAGCAATCTGTGCTGGGTGGAATTTTGTTGGATAACCCGTCTTATCTCACTATCACAGGCTTACTCGGCGATCATGATTTCTATCGTGAAGATCATCAATTGATCTTTCGCGCGATAAAAGATATGGCTGTTGATAATCAACCCATTGATGTTGTTACGGTTTCAGAGTAGATGCGAGGGCGTTTTCTGGGTTCAGGTTCAGCAAAACGCTCTTTTTTTGATCTTATTGGTGGTTTAGCCTATCTGGGCGATCTTGCCAAAGACACGCCTAGTTCGGCGAATATTGCTAACTATGCCAAGATCGTGCGTAATTATTCGTTGAAACGTCAACTGATTAAACTCTTTTCCAGCAGCATGGAGCAAGCCTTTGAAAAGGGCAGTGATGATGAAACCGTAACCGCTTTATTTGAAGTCGCTGCTTCAGGATTATTTCGTTTAGAACAGAAAAAAGAAGCGGCCAATAAAGGCTTTACCCCAATAAAACAAGGGATTGAATTGCAACTAAAACGCCTTGAGCGCTTAAAAGACAAGGACGGTTCACAGTTATTAGGCGCATCGTCAGGGCTTGATGGCTTGGATCAACAGTTATCAGGCTTTGAAAACGGCAAGGTGTATGTGATTGCAGGTCGCCCCGCAATGGGAAAAACCACCTTAGGGCTGAATTTAGTGGAGGGCATTGCGGCATCGACTCAAGGCGTGGTTGCGCTGTTTTCCCTCGAAATGACCGTCGAACAAACCATTGAAAAAATGATGTCCTCACAAGGTCGTGTTGATTTTTCACGCTTAAGAAGTCCTTGGGAATTGTCTGTTAGTGATTGGGCGTTATTGGATGGTGGGGTAAAAAAACTACGCGGTATGGATATTTTCTTAGATGACCAAGCGGAGCAATCCCCTGCGGATTTGCGTGTTCGTTGCCGTCGGCTAGTACGCGAAACGGGTAAGCCTTTAGCAGCAATTATGATTGATTATGTGCAATTGATGCACGGTTCAGCCAAACATTATGCGAATCGAGAAGCGGAGGTTTCAGCTATTTCAGGCGAAATTCGTGCTTTAGCCAAAGACTTTGATTGCCCTGTTTTATTACTTTCACAATTGAATCGTTCCTTAGAAATCCGTCCAAATAAACGCCCGATTATGTCTGATCTACGTGAAAGTGGAGCATTGGAACAGGATGCTTCCTGTGTGATGTTTATTTATCGGGATGATGTGTATGACGAAAACAGTGAGGTCAAAGGCATGGCTGAATTGATTATTGCCAAACATCGCGGTGGAAAAACAGGCACGGTGCATTGTGCGTTTATTGGTGAGCATCAGCGATTTGCAAGTGAGAATAGTTGCTCGTAGAGACGTTGCGAGTTTCCGTCTTTGGCGTTAGAAGACATGGGTTACGAGGCTGAAGCGTCGTAACCAGAGTGACATTTATACAAAGGAAAAATGAAGATGCGTTTAGTGATTTTATTACCCCATGAACACGCCATTTTAGCCATACGACGTTCCATTGATGTCAGCAATAATGAGCCGATTATGCATGCACTGGATAGCGATGTATTTCAATATTTAAGCAGTAAAACCGATTGGGCAACAGGACTCATCGGCGAACGTTCCGCAGTCAGTTACGCCCGTATCGCCTTAGCATTAACCGAAGACATACCCCGTAAAGCCAAAGGCTCACAACGTCAAGTAACGCGCAAAGGCGTACAAAATAGCGTGCAGCGCTTGATTAAGGCAGGCTTATTACGCAGTGAATCCGTGTCTGAGGAAGAGCAAAAATGCTTATTACTCCGCCGTGTTTATTGGCTGGCATTATTAAAACCACAGAATGCCGAGAAAAATCCAGATAGCCGTCAGCTAGTAGGGCTAATACATGAACTAGCGAAACATAAGCTATTTAATAACAGTCACTTAGAAGAAAATAATACAAGCGCTGACAATGCCAGTTATCCCACAGGTGGGACATATAAGGGTATTAGTATACCTAATGCAGAATCTGACACTTTTCACTTAACGCTTACATGGCAATATGATCAAAATTTAGTCGAATTATTTTTACAAGCCGCAGGCTTTACGACTTCGCAAATAAAGCAAGTGTGGTTTGGTAAGTATGTACAACATTGGTCACAACAAACGATTCATCGTACGCAAGAAGAATGGTCAATGCATTTTGCTAATCATATGCAAAGCTATTTGCTTCGTCCTCATTTCTTCGAGCAGGTCAATGGGATGCTTGACTATAAGCTACCTCAGGCTAAAACGAAGACGAAAGCATCTCGTTCTCGTCGTCAGCTAACAGGCTTAACCGTGCCTAATATCAGCGATGGGTCACAACTGCAAGCATGGGCAGTGGCACATCGTTTACCCGTATCAGCTGTGGGATTGGATACGGTGGGCTATTATCGTTTTTTGTGTCGTCATGTTGAAAAAATGAGTGTGAGTTAGCGTTTGGAGCTTATTGAATTCTCGTTTCTTATGACTAATGCATTTGTCGAAATGTATCAAATCGCTCTGTCAGTAAACGTGCATGAGTGCTGTCAATAAGCGGGAAATATTGCATTAAAACGGTGTAAGGAATATTGGAAAAGGTATAACCTTGACGGCGTAGTTTTTTGATTTTTTGTTCTGTATCAGGATGTTTTTCATAGAGTCTTGCAACAAGTACATAGGCTTTCTTAAGAGCAAAATTTGAGCCAATATAACTTGGGGTTATTTTTACGCCTATATCAGCCAGCGCGTGAATAGAAAAATACGTTGCCATTCCTTCTTCAAGGACACTTGATTTTTTACCAGGGCCAGCAGGGGATAGGGTATGAATAATCTCATGTGCTAATTGAAACAAGGCTTTTTTCTTGTCATTTGCTGCCTCTTTGGTGAGTTGAATGGTAAGAAAACGTGCATTTTTTCCTGAGTGGGGATACCAAACATGGGGGGAGCCTTTTGCCCTAAACTCAGTACCTAATAACGTCCATGTCTTATCGCGTGCGCCAAATTTTTGTTCTGCTTTTAAGAGAAGCTCACCCATACGACTGGTTAATGTCCATGTGTAGCCGTTTTTGGTCTTATGAGCGAGTATTTGATTGCTGCAGAATGCGGTCGTTGAGCGTGAGAGTGTGTTTTTGTCTGCGTAACTATTGGTTTGGATGATAAAGCTAAGCAAAATAATTTGAATGAATTTATGCAACATAATTCAAGGTCTTAGTGGCTAATAAAATGAAGTTGTTTTTGCAAACCTGCAAAATGACGCTAAGATTGAGTTATCTCAATCAATGTATCTCAATCAATGGCTAAGCGATCTGGCTATGATAGCGTTTACTGCTTTTTTCCCATGTACCGTTTATAAAAATTATCTTTCCGTTAATCTCATTAGTCGTCTTTTTTATGCCCGACTGGGGATGTTTGGACTAGGGTATGAATTTTAAATCACACGGAGTGAGTGATGGAGAGCATTGGAAGTGTCATGCAGGTAATAACAAGTGATGTTGCTCAGCAAGCTAATGAAGCAAATAAGAAGCTATTAGAAAAACAACCTACAGAAAAGTCATCAGATGTCTTTTTAGAGACTTTAAATAGTCAAGGTGATAGAGGTGCGCTCATTATTAATCGAGCGACTCCTTTGTTTGTACTCCTTATAGCAAGGCTGAATGGTTCTGAAGGTAATAGCAGTAATAGTGCCATTGGTGATCAAAGTAATACGACGACTGAGATTTCAACGGTAATGACCGATGAAGATAATAATGGCTCAAATAGTAGCTCAGAAAACCCAGATAATAGTTCAGTTGCTGGATCAGCAGCAATGACTGATACTGATGAAAATAATAATAATAATAATGATGACGACAATGCAACTGTTAATACTGGCTCAGAAAATACAGGCAATAGCTCAGCTAGTGGTGAAGTAGCGAGTGTTCGCAGTATTCCTATCTTTTCTGTAACGGTACCAACGTTAGGTTTTGCAGAAAATGGTGGTAATACTAATCAAACCAATGTACCTGCAAATACAACAGTAGCTACTAGTACGGAACCAGCTACCAATAATACAGGCAATAACACCCCACCAAATACAAGCTCTACACCA
>CAYNGN010000237.1:0-5055 GCA_964396615.1 uncultured Thiothrix sp.
CAGCACACGTTAAGCATACTCTTAAGAGTCATGATGATCTTGTTTATGCTCTTTGATATAGTCCTGATGGTAGTTTGCTTGCCTCTGGATCACTGGATAAAACAATCAAGCTTTGGGATGCTGAATCAGGGCAACTTAAGCAAACGCTTAAAGGGCATAAAGGCTTAATTAAATCACTGAGCTATGCGCTTGATGGTCGTGTACTTGTTTCTGCATCAAGTGATAAAACGATTAAGCTCTGGGATGCTAAATCGGGGGCGCTTAAACAAACGCTTAAAGGACATAAGGGAGCAATTAAGGCACTTAGCTATAATGTGCATGATGGCGTACTTGCTTCGGTAGCAAGTGATAGGACGATCAAACTTTGGGATGTTAAATTGGGACAGCTGAAGCAAATCGTTGAGGGGAATGAAAGTTCAACTAATGTACATGCTGCTGATCACTCGCAAGAGGGCTTGACTCAATCTTTGAAGCTCATAGAGCCCTTTAAGCAAATGTTTAAAGGGCATAAAGCGCCTGTCGAAGCACTGATTTATAGTCCTGATGGTCGTGTGCTTGCTTCTGCATCACGAGATAATACGATTAAACTTTGGGATAGTACCTCAAGTCAATTGAAGCAAACGCTTAAGGGGCATGAAGGTAGTGTTTATGCGCTCAGCTATCATTCTGATGGTCGTGTGCTTGCTTCCGCATCCAAAGATAATACGATTAAGCTTTGGGATACTCAATCAGGGCAACTTAAGCAAACCCTTAAAGAAGATGAAGAGAACGCTGAGGTAGTTCGTTATCGTCCTGATGGGGCGGTATTATGTGCAATAGGATTAGGTGATAACGGACATTCCATTGAAGCAATTAGCTATAGTATTGATAATACGATACTTATTTCTGGATCAAAGAATGGAATGATCAAACTGTGGGATGTTAAATCGGGGCAACTGCAGCAAACACTAGAAGGGCATAAAGCGTCCGTTAAGGCACTCAATATTAGTCCTGATGGGCGTATGTTTGCGTCTGGATCATTGGATGGGACGATTAAACTTTGGAGTGTCAAATCAGGGGAATTTATGCAAATCCTTACAGGGCATACTGATGAAGTTTATGCTCTTAGTTATAGTCCTGATGGGCGTGTACTTGCTTCTGGCTCGAAGGATAATACGATCAAGCTTTGGGATACCCAATCAGGGCAGCTTAAGCAAACACTAAGAGGACATAAGAATACTGTGTATACACTCAGCTATCGTCCTGATGGTGTGGTACTTGCCTCTGGATCATGGGATAAAACCATTAAACTTTGGGAGATTAAATCAGGAAATTACCAACTTAAGCAAACGCTAAAGGGACATGAAACATCGGTTTTAGCGCTTAGCTACAGCCCTGATGGTCACGTACTTGCTTCTGCAGCAGAAAATGGCGCTATTCGGCTTTGGACGGCTTCGATGTTAAAAACCCAAGACTTATTCTATAAATATGATCCCAAACAAGTCTCTGCTGCTTTGCAGTTTCTGTGGGAAATGAGATTAGATGATGATGGTTTAACATTCGTGCATAGTGTTAGAAAACCAAGCTTATATCCGCTACAAGGTCGTTATTATGCTGATACCCATTTTCTTTCTTTACTTGATTATCGAGCTAAAGAAAAAACCAAAGCGGATCAATTAATCCAGTGGCTTGAGGATAAGCAAGCGTATAAATTATGATAGCGCCTTAGTAATTATGATGAGATCAGAAATATACTGGGTATATGTTAACTATCTGTTTTATTTATTAGGAAGCTAAAATGTAAGATGAAAACACCTAATGATTAGGTTATAGTCAAAGTATCGACGTAATAAGGGCTGTTACGCTGAGTGGTTAGCACAATATTATTTCCTTCTCTGTTTCCTTGCTTAAGAACAGTCTATATAAAGCGTCCTTTATAATTGCGTGATGGATACACTCTATGCATAAAAAAATCGTTATAAGGGCTATTGTTGGTTTGTTGTTTTTATTTTCTATACATGCAGCAATTCCAGAAGTAGAGGCTGATACTTCCACGATTCAGAGCTACGAACGCTTTGCGCTTGTTATTGGCAATGAAAATTATGAAATTGATCCCCTTATTCATCCTGTTGATGATGCTAGAGCAATAAGAGATTTTTTGGTGAGTGCCAATTTTAAGGTTATTTATGCTGAAAATGCTACTGTGCGTACTATGAGAGAGAAGATCGCTGAATTTATGCAGTATGTAACGAGAAAAAATAAGAGCGTTGCCTTTATCTACTATAGTGGTCATGGTGTTCAAGAAAAGAGTGAAACACAGCATGGCGATCTTACAAACTATTTGATGCCTATTAATAACGCAAAACTAAAAGATATTTCTGATTTGGACTATGACAGTATTTCTCTAAATAAGCTGTTAACAAAGCTCAATGAGAAAAATCATGGGCTTAATATTGCTTTAATTGATGCTTGTCGAACAGGATTTCCCGCAAAAAAATCAGGTGATCATCCTATTGGCAATATTTCTGCTGAAGGTGTTTATATTGCCTATGCAACAGCTTCAGGTCTTGAAGCGTCTGATAATGGATTATTTAGTAAAAGTTTTATTAAAAATGCAAGTAAGCAGTTAAAGTTACAGGATATTTTTATTAATGTGAAGAATGATTTAAGTCATACCTCTCAACGACCGATGATTGCTGATGGAACAGTAGGATCACCTTTTTATTTCACGGGAAGTTCAGAAGATAATCCTCAGGTTTTGAAGATGAACTTCTTTCGGGCAAAATTCTATGAGCAAAAAGCCATTGTTGCTTTTAACAAAGGGGATAAAGACTTGCTTGAATATCGCAAAGCTTGGCTTTACGGGTTGGAAGCAGAAAAACTCAAGGTGCCCAAAAAAAAGACTACTTTGGAGCAGAGTACACGTAATCAATTAACGAGTCTTTCAATAAAAATATTAAATATAAACAAATCTAGATTAGCTAATAAAACCACTATAAACACAACATTGAAGCAACTTAAGCAAACACTTAATAGGCATGAAGACAATGTAATGCTTAATGGACATGATAGCGGTGTTTGGACGCTAAGTTATAACGTTGATGGTAGTATGCTTGTCTCTGGATCAGGTGATAAAACCATCAAGCTATGGGATATAAAATCAAGGCAGCTTAAGCAAACGCTTGAGGGGCAGGAAGGTGGAGTTTGGGCATTGAGCCATAGCCCTGATGGCAGTGTATTTGTCTCTGGGGCATTTGATGGCACGATTAAACGTTGGGATGCGAAATCAGGGAAACTAAAGCAAACATTTAAAGGACATGAGGATACAATTTTTGCACTTAGCTATAATTCTGATGGTAGCATATTTGCTTCTGGGTCAATAAATGGTGCGATTAAACTTTGGGATACGAAATCAGGACAACTTAAGCAAATACTTACGAAGAATGAAAAAGGGATTGAAACGCTCAGTTATAGTCCTGATGGTGGCACACTTGCTGCTGGATTATTTGATGGCACGATCAAATTTTGGGATACAAAATCGGGGAAGTTGAAGCGAACGCTTAAAGGGCATGAGGAGCGTGTTCTTGCACTCAGTTACAGCCCTGATGGTCGTGTACTTGCCTCTGGTTCAAAGGATAAAACGATCAAACTTTGGAGTACAAAATCAGGGAAACTTAAACAAACCCTTAAAGATCATGAAAACGTGATTAAGGCGCTTACTTATAATCCTAATGGTAGCGTGCTTGCTTCTGGCTCATATGATAAGACAATTAAGCTTTGGGATGCAAAATCAGGAAAACTGATACAAACTCTTAAGGGGCACAACAAAGAAATTAATACACTTAGCTATAGTCCTGATGGTCGTGTACTTGCTTCTGGATCATGGGATGGCTCTATTAGGCTTTGGACGAGTGCTATGCTAAAAACCCAAGATCTCTTCTATAAATATGATCCCGAACAAGTCTCTGCTGCCTTACAGCTTCTTTGGGAGATGGGTTTAGATGAGGATAATTTAACATTTGTTCATGAAAACCATTATAACAAAAAGTCTGAATCTCTTCCCTTACAGGCCTTCCGTCAACAAGAAAAAATAAAAATTGATGATGTAATTCAATGGCTTGAAAAAGAAAAAGCGTATAAAAATGGGCATTAGATATATTGTAAGTCTTACCAGTATCAATTAAAAACAAGATGAAAACACCTAATGATTAGGTTATAGTCAAAGTATCGACGTAATAAGGGCTGTTACGCTGAGTGGTTAGTACACCATCATTTTTTCTCTGTTTCTTTACTTAAAAACAGTCTCTTAAAGCGTCTTTCATAATTGCGTGATGGATAAACTCTATGCATAAAAAAAGGGTAATAAAGGCTATTGTTGGCTTATTGATTTTATTTTCTGTAACACAGATTGATTCAAGTGATCTTTCAACCCATATTTTAGAAGTAGCACAAGTTGATATTAAAAGTCATGGTGGGGCTGCACTTGTTTCTACTATAGATGATATAGCTATAGAAACGACTGATGTTATTGATATTTTGACGACTTATAATCATGAACGGCTTGCGCTGGTTATTGGAAATGAAAATTATGATGTTGATCCTCTTCTTCACCCTGTTGAGGATGCTAGGACGGTAAGAAATTTTTTGGTAAGTAAAGGCTTTACGGTTATTTATGCTGAAAATGCGACGATGAGAGTAATGAGCGAGAAGATTGCAGAGTTTATGAAGAGCGTAAAGCAAGACAGTGTTGCTTTAATCTATTACAGTGGTCATGGTGTTCAAGAGCAGAGTGAAAAACAGCATGGTGAGCTTACAAACTATTTGATACCTATCAATAATATTAGATTAAAAGATATTTCTGATTTGGACTATGACAGTATTTCTCTAAATAAGCTGTTACTCGATGCTCCAGTTTTTGAGGATTCAATAAGTTACAACACCCTAAATAACAAAAAAATACACGTAACCTGTTGATTTAAGAATATCAGGACTTGTTTTAATTTAAAAACTGGAGCATCGAGTGTTAACAAAGCTCAATGAGAAAAATCATGGGCTTAATATTGCTTTAATTGATGC
>CAYNGN010000238.1:0-5038 GCA_964396615.1 uncultured Thiothrix sp.
AGAAGGCCCCCATGTTCATCTTGGAGCAAGTGTCTCTAGCCTTTTTGGACAAGTTATTAAAGCACCCAATAATAGCATTCGTACCCTGATGGCCTGTGGCTCGGCAGCAGGTATTGCAGCTTCATTTAATACCCCATTAGCAGGAGTTATCTTTGCACTTGAAGTTGTGATGATGGAATATACTTTTAGCAGCTTCATTCCCATTATACTTGCTTCTGTTGTTGCCACAGCGTTATCAAATATAGTCTTAGGGATGCAACCTGCCTTTGATATACCCGAAATGCATTTAGAATCACTCACTGCTCTCCCTGTCATTCTCGTATTAGGAATTATTATCGGCACATTCTCGGCCTTGTTCAATCACTTGTTACAGAATATTACCCAACGAACAAAACATATCGATATTTGGTGGAAACTCATTCTTGCAGGCATTATGATCGGTTGCTTAGGTGTTATTTATCCACAAATACTCGGCATAGGTTATGACACGATCAATATCATTCTACTGGGTAAATTATCTCTATTTACTTTTTTTAGTCTTGCCATGATGAAGCTTTTAGCAAGTTGTATCAGTCTTGGCTTAGGTGTACCTGCTGGTATGATTGGCCCAGCCTTCTTTATGGGTGCCGCTTTAGGTGGTTTTATTGGCAGCGTAGCGAGTTATTTACTTGGCATAGACTCCGCTTACATCAGCTTTTATGCCCTACTGGGAATGGGGGCAATGATGGGAGCCAGCTTACAAGCACCACTTGCAGCACTAACTGCTGTTGTTGAGCTAACCTATAACCCAGGTATTATTATGCCCAGCATGCTCACTATTGTGGTCGCTCAATTAACAGCAAGCGAACTCTTTCGTAAAAAACCGCTGTTTATTGCAGTCCTGCAATCACATGGGCTTGATTATAATACCAGCCCTCTTGTTCAAGTCTTACGACGTATTGGAGTTGGACACTCTCTTAGTAAAAAATACTTACGCTTACCAAGAGAAGTTCACTACGATACCCTTGAACATTTACTACAAGACCCTTTCAATCCCATTGAATGGGTTATCATTGATAGTGAGGAACAGCCCTTACAAGCCTTACTCCCAATCAGTGATTTGGCAAAATATATGCATACATTGACACTCATAAGCACTGATGCAAATACAAATGAACAACAAAAAACTAATCTTATTGACCTCATTGATATTCCTGCTAAACGCTTAAACCTAAGCCCTATTTCTATTCAAGCTAATCTACAACAAGCACACGAAAAACTGGCTCAAGGAGCCGAAGCACTGTATGTTGTTTTTAAAGAAGAGCAGGCTGAAAAAAACACACGTATTTATGGTATTTTAACTAAAGAAATGGTTGAAAACGCCTATAAAATTTAGCATTTAAAAAGGGTAGCGACAATCAAATTGTCATTACCCTTTACAAACAATTATTTTGGGATAGACCCCATCTATTTTGAAGCACTTATTCGTTTCAACGTAGACGTAGTTTAAAACCAATAATCATTATTAGTGCTTAGCATCTTCTTCAGGCTCATCAGGTTCTGTGTGTGCAATACCTTTATGACAATCAATGCACGTCTTACCTTCTGCTTTTGCCTTTTGATGTTTCTTCGCTGCCATTTTATCTTGTGGCTCAATGTCGTTTTCATTCTCTTCAAACATCATTGCTTCCCAACTATGACAGCTACGACATTCACGTGAATCAGAATCTTTCATCTTCTTCCATACTGCATTTGCCATTTTCCAGCGATGCGCTTCATATTTCTCAGGGGTATCAATCGTACCCAAAATTTCATGATAAACATCTTTAGCTGCAAATATTTTTGCTTTTAACTTAGGAAAAAAAGCCTTTGGAACGTGACAATCAGAACAACTCGCCGCAACACCTGCGTGGTTTTTATAATGAATCGTCTCTTTATATTCTTTTAAGTTTGTTTGCATCGTATGACACGATGTACAAAACTCAGTGGTATTGGTATATTTAAAGAAGGTCATCATCCCTCCATACGCAAGAAACCCAAGAGCAAAAACCCCTAAAACGCCCCATTTTTTCATCATCTTTCCCCTGACTAAAAATAAAAAAATACAATATACTTAACAAATATTTAACGTCAATATCTGTCAGTGAGATAAATAAATTTAAATAAAATTAAAAATAATTTTAATACCTTCTATCTAGCCCTTAATACCGCCTATCTTTAAACATAACAAACCCATTGATCTAGATCAATTTAATAATGCGATAATAAAGGAAATATTTTATATTTATGGCTTTATTTCAGTAATGGCATGTGTCAAAGGTGTTGATAAGGAAATATTACACTGCACCGACACTCTAAAAAATAATGCCATCAATTGCTGACGGATTTTTGGTAAACGCTCAACTTTTTTGGTGTAATAATAAACACGCCACTCAACAGCATGATCACCCATATCATGTATATTCACCTCTAACGCATGCTGTTTTTCTATATGAATAGAAGCATCCTCAACAATAGCAGCATTGACTAATGCGACCATCTCACGTACATCTTGCTCGCTACTATCGTAGCCTATTTTAAAAATCAGCGTTTCACGTAAGCCTTTTGCATATGATAAGTTTCGACATAACGTACTTCACCCCGTATTTCACGCTTATGTCCATAATGACGCATAATAAAATAGTTAACGATATGTGTCGCAAGAAAAGCAAAATAAGCAATACCCAGCACGCCTATTAGTTTAATGCCTAAACCATCTTCACCACCAATCGGTCGATAGAGATAAGAAATGATAATCAGTAAGTTAAGCGCTCGAAGTATTTTAACACGACGGATAAAAACTTTATCTTCTACAGGAGTACGGTAAATAACACGAATAATATGATTAGCCAATAAAATCAGTAATAGATTAATACTCAGTACACCATAGCCCAAGGTGCTAAAACCTTGTAGAAAAGAAATAATCTCGTTCATTGCATTGCATTATTTTAACAAAGCTGTAGCTTGTATACAGCTTGCGAAATGCTCGCTGCAATTTTTATGCTTATTTTTCAATCATACTCTCAACGCCATCAATAGTATCTTCAACATTATCCATCATCTTCTTCAGGCATATGCTCAATACGCTCTAGCTCGACCAATTGCTCTTTTTCACCTAAACGAATTAATCGCACTCCTTGCGTATTACGACTGGATTCAGAGACTTGTGCTACTTTAGTGCGTACCAGTACTCCACCTGTAGTAATCAACATAATCTCATCATTATCTTGTGTTTGAGTAGCACCAATTGACTTGCCATTGCGGACAGATGTTTGAATGGAAATAACACCTGTACCCCCACGTTTCTGACAATTAAAGAGACTAGAATCCGTACGCTTACCATAGCCATTTTCAGTTGCCATAAGTAACTTGCCTTCACCAAGAATAATCAATGCATTAACCGCTTGTCCCTTATCTAACTTAATGCCTCTCACGCCTGCGGCTGAACGCCCCATCGTGCGCACATCACTTTCATGAAAACGTATCGCTTTACCTGAATCAGCAAACAGCATAACTTCTGAATCACCATCAGTCACGGCAACATTAATCAGATCATTACCTTCACGCAAATTGATCGCAATAATACCGTTACTGCGTGGACGAGCGAACGCTGTCAATGCCGTTTTTTTCACCGTACCATTTGAAGTCGCCATAAAGACAAACTTGTTTGGCTCATACTCTCTAATGGGTAAGATAGCAGAAATACGTTCATCCTCTTGTAATGGCAATAAATTGACCATTGGACGACCACGTGATTGCCTGCTACCCATAGGAATATCATATACATTTAACCAGTACAAACGACCACGGTTTGAAAAACATAAAATAGTGTCATGGGTACTGGCAATAAATAGCTTCTCAATGAAATCCTCATCTTTCATCTTTGTCGCTGCTTTACCTCGACCACCACGATGTTGCACGCTGTAAGTTTCAAGCTGTTGCGCCTTAGCATAACCTGCATGAGATAAGGTAACAATCACATCCTCTTCAGGAATTAGATCAATGTCTCCTAGATTTTCACCAATTTGATTAATCTCCGTTCGACGCTCATCGCCAAACATCTCAATCATTTCGACTAACTCATCACGAATAACCTGCATCAAACGATCAGGATTAGACAAAATATCTAGAAGATCATGAATAATATCAACTAGTTCTTTATATTCACTAATTATTTTGTCTTGCTCTAAGCCTGTCAAACGATGTAAGCGCAATTCTAAAATAGCTTGCACTTGTGCTTCAGACAGCCAATACCCTTCTTCTTTCAAACCATAACGATCGACTAACTTCTCAGGGCGCGATGCATCAGAACCTGAACCCGCTAACATACTAGTCACTACCCCAGGATTCCAAGATTGACCTAACAAACCTTTTTTCGCTTCGACAGGGGTTGCTGAGGTTTTAATAAGCACAATAACCTCATCAATATTAGCGAGTGCAATCGCTAATCCTTCTAACAGATGCGCTCTTTCACGCGCTTTGCGTAATTTATAAATCGTGCGACGTGTTACCACTTCACGACGGTGTTTAATAAATGCGGCTAATATTTGTTTAAGATTTAAGATGCGCGGCTGCTTATCAACAATAGCAACCATGTTCATCCCAAAAACAGACTGCATTCGCGTTTGTTTATAGAGGTTATTCAGCACTACCTCAGGGACCTCACCTCGTTTGACTTCAATCACCATACGCATACCGTCTTTATCAGACTCATCACGTAGTTCGGCAATCCCTTCAATTTTTTTATTTTTGACTAGCTCAGCAATTTGCTCAAGTAAACGTGCTTTATTGACCTGATAAGGTAGCTCGTGAACAACAATACTGTCACGCTTAGAATGTTTATTGACCTCAAATATAGCCCGTGCACGCATCTGCACACTACCACGGCCTGTTTGATAGGCTTTGCGAATACCATGTGCACCATTGATAATACCTGCCGTTGGAAAATCAGGACCAGGGAGATACTGCATAAGGTCGCTCATATCACTATCAGGCTTATCAATCAATGCAAGTGTTGCAT
>CAYNGN010000239.1:0-5025 GCA_964396615.1 uncultured Thiothrix sp.
TTTTTTTTCTGTCTGTTTGTCTGTTGTTTTTTATGTATATGTTTGTTTTGTTTGTTTGTTTGTCTGTCTGTGGTAACTGAATCAGTTGGGCAACCAAAACGGTTGGCGTGATTTCAATGACTTAGGTGGGGGGCAACTGAATTAGGAGGGCAACTGATTGGGTTGGGAAGGATGAACTGATTGGGTTTATTGTCTCAATACAGGGTCAGGTAGAGACGCGATTTATCGCGTCTTTTGTCGTTGAACCTTGTTATTTCATTGTACTTTGTTTTGTTATCGGCTCTTTCAAAGACGCGATAAATCGCCGTCTCTACATCAGAGAGGCGGGGCAGTTGATTTTTCTGGTTTCAATGCCTTATTCATCAGGCGGGTACTGCAACCCTGTGGTCAAAAATTAACGTTTTAAAATCAATAGTTTGCACGTGAAAATCTTGTGCTAATTTTTTGATCAATTGGTTAAGGATGAGAGTAGGGTTTTTTTTAGACAATGTGTGCTTTTTCCGTTGCAGTATGATCATACTGCAACGGGTGATCACAGACGTTATTGTAACAAAAATGCCGACAAATGGTAGAAATTGGGTAAAAACAGTACGCGTCAATCGTCCTCAATAACTCTCTACACTCTTAAGCAATTCCTTATCTATCTCATGACTTAACAACAGCCACATCCTTTTTGCCGCTTCTTTTTTTGTATTCTTTTTGGATGCGCCATACGCCTGTGTTTTTTTATTGTCATCATCCGGTTGGGTAACCGTGCAAATACATTTAAACGGACCGTTTTCTTCAGAAAAGTCGAAGTTATAACACGGCGGCTCTTGGTTTTGCTTGAGCATTAAGTTATTCAGCATACCGATAAAGTTAATGTTTTTTTCTGAACTTGTTGCCGTCGCAGAAGTAGGGGTATCGACGAGTTTCTGCATAAGATCAGCAGAGGCTAATTGCTTGCCTAATTTTTTATTGCCGCCTTGTATTTTTTCTGAACAATAGCGTGTGCCATTGATAAGGACATGAGCGTGTACCTCAAAGACAGGCTGGTGCGAAGGCCCTTCATGCGTATATTCATACTGGATCGCTGGCCAGCCTTTTCGATTACACAGCTCAACCAGTTTGCCGACATAGTTTGACGATGCAGCTTGGTTTTTACTTGTATTCTTATCAACGTCCTGCTGCTGATAACGATGAGGAATCGGAATCTCTTTATCAATCTTTAAAATTTTGCATAACAGATTAAAATTAGCCAGTTGTTCGGAGACTTTTTTATTCTTAATCGTTAGCGCTTGTTGAGAGTCGGAGTGATAGTCTTTATTTTTTATCGTCATTGAGGCAATCGTGTAAAAGGTTTGTGGGTGTGTACCCACGGCTTCACGCTGATAACGTATGGCTGACCATTGGCGTTTTTGGCAAACCATCGTTAATAGGCTGGTTGACTCATGTATATTTTCACTTAATGCTTCTAAAACCATTGTTTTCAGTGCCATCCATTCAGGCGATTTTCCTGCGTTAAATAAGATGGTAAACATGTCGCGTACACTGAGTTTATGACTTTCTAAATGCTCGCTGATTTTTGTATGTAAATTTGGTGGGAGTTTGTTTTTATAGGCAGCCGTTTTCAGTAAGCGATAAAAATCTTTGTCTTCCATCGTCGAAAGATCAATATTATTATTCAATATTTCAATATTTTGTTCGTGGGCCTGCCCTTTGAAAAAGCTATTTTTTTCTTTTTGGTAAGAAAACTTAATGGTATTAATCTGCTTGCCAATGAGTCGCAATGCTTCAATGGAATAAGGCAGTTTTTCATCCGTCAGGAAAGCGTTTAATTGGCGCATATTGACTAAATCGACATAGCGTCTAATCGGTGAGGTGATGTGCATATAAGCGGGTAAATTTAAGGCATAATGTCCTTCAATGACAGGGTCATAACTGGCTTTATTGAAAATCAGCATGAATTTCTGCACTAAGGTGTTGATGCGCTCGCTGTCGCCAATCTTCATTAGATTATCAACATCTTTGAGCAACGCTTCTCTTTCAGGCGCAACGGCTTTTGAGGTATGATTTCGATACAAGCCAGGAATGTCGTTTTCAGCAAAAAAACGGGCAATCACTTGATTGATTAGAATCATAAATTCTTGAATAATAATGTGTGAGTTGTACGATTCATCTGCCGAAATTTGTTGAATAATACCATCTTCGGAAGTAGCAATGCCTTTATTGAGATCATATAAAGCGATAGCACCCTCATTCCGCCTTTTTTCAAATAAGCGTTGGGCTAACGGGTGTGCTTTATTTAACACGTCATACAAGGGATGTTGAGGAGAACGCATTATATCCTCGGCCTGTTTGTAACTGAGTTTTGCTTTATTTTTTAAATAGGTTTTACGAATAAGCGGCGTTTCGACATTCCCTTGTTGATCAATAGAAACCGACAAAGTAATGGTATTTCGCCGTTCTCCTTCCAATAAACTCAAGCTATTTTCAGAATATTCATACGGCAACATGGGATTATTGCCATCGCTTAAATAGCGCGTAAAGCCTTTTTCTTGGGCTTTTTTGTCAAGTTCTGAGTCAGGCTTTATTTTATCGCTTACATCCGTAATCGACACATGTAATAGCGTCATGTCTCCATCGCTTTCTAACCAAAAGGCATCATCAAGGTCACGTGATTCAGAGCCATCAATTGTTAATCCATTCATTTTTATTCTATCTGCTGACATAGTATTTTCCATCGTTTTCTAGAGCTATTAAAATTTATAGTAACTAAATAATAATTTTAACAAAATAAAAAGTGCAACATCATACCGATAAGAAACACTAACTTGCAGAATAGTGGTTGATTTTTCTGTACATGACAAAAATTTAACAGGCAATAAGTAGGGTGCATTTTATGCACCATTGAGCTATTTCTTAGCAGTAAAGGTGCATAAAATGCACCCTACCGATGTGTTTTGGTTACGTATAAAACATAATCTGAAAAATTGTCGTGTACAGAGGGTTACTTTATAAAAAATTATTATTGATTAATGCATCAAACCAGCGTTGCGCCATGAGTATTTCACCGTGTTCATTAGGATGCAAACCATCATAGGTATGTTCGTCAATATCAAAGCCTGAAGCCATATCAACGATAATAACGGGCGAATCATCTTGCGATTTTTCATTGGCTAGACTATCTAAAGTCGCATTAAAACCCTCATTGAGACCAAGAGGACGACCCGCATAGTCAAACGGGGTAATTTTAGCCAGTACAATTTTAATGGTTGGATTATGGGTACGCAGTTTGTCAATAACATTGGCGATATCGTTTTTGATTGTTAAGGGCTCGTCATCAAACCATAGTAAATCATTCGTTCCAAGGTGAATAAGCGCAATGTCTACTAGCGCTTCATATTCAGGAAAATAGTTATCTAAACGATCTAAAATCCAGTCTGCCGTTTCTCCCGAATGCCCTTCATGGTCTTGATCAAATTGCAGACCGTTATAACTTGGCCAGCTTCTCGTGTCGCCATAGGTTTGATTTTGTGTGCCAATAAAATTAATATCTTTGCCTTCATCAATCAGCAATTTCCACAGGGGGTAACGATAACTTAATTGATCATAACGTGCTTGAGTAATAGAGTCGCCAAGAGGGAGAATGTTAACGGTTGGTTGAATAATCTTTTCTTTGATGGTTATTTTAATATCCTCGCTATCAGTAATTAAACCCGTCATGTTATTTTTAGCCACTGAAACGGTGAGATTAAATTCACCTGTATCAGCATTGTTTTCTACCATAAGTAGATCGTCATTAATGCGAATAAAATCGGGCGCAGGATTACCATCATTAAGCGTAACCGTATAACTCACCATTTCAGTACCAAGGTTTACTGAAGAAAGTGTTTTCGTCAGTTGTTCGCCTTGGATGAGCTGAAGATTACCCACAGGATTGAGGGTTAAACCGCTGGTGATCGTAATCGTCAGTGTTTTGCTACTTTGCGCACCGAATTCATCAGTAACGGTTATTTCGGTTGCATAATCTCCAACAGCGGCTGCATCGCCTTTTATTATAAGTGTGCCTGCTGTTTTTGCTGCATTAGTGCTTAGGGTGATGAAATCAGGTAATGCAGCACCATTCGTTTGTTTTGCACTGAATGTTAGAGAGTGATTTTCATTATCTTGAGCAACAAGGGGAATCTGTTTGTCCTCTGCGCCGAGATAACGTTGCTGATTTTCAATATCATCAAGTTGTGGCGCTAGATTAGCAACAATACTCACGGTAATGATTTCGTTGTCGGTGTTATTCGCCGTATCCGTAACAGCAATTAATAGTTGATAGTCACGGCTAGGTGTTGATGCATCAGGGCTTAACGTGAGTACGCCATCTGTTGTTATTGAGATGAAAGAGGGTAAGGCATTGCCATCACTCAGTGTTGCGCTAAAGGTTAAGGTATTCTCCCCTGTGGCGGATAGATTGATTGTTTTTGTTTCGCCTGAAAAAACGCTTTTATTGCCTATTGTCATTAAGCTAGGGGGCTGACTTATTGAAATAGACTGATTGCTGTCACTGTCGCTGTCCCTGCCACTGTCGCTGCCACTGCCATTATTGTCATGAACAATATTTGTTGTATTGTTGGTACTCTCGCCTCCACCTCCACCTCCACCTCCACCACAAGAAGTTAACAGTAAGGAGAGTAATGCAATGAGTAGGTAAGGTGATAGTTGAGACAATTTTATATTCCGTATTTGTATTTTTTATGGGGTGAGGTTTAGGGTTATTAAGTGAAACATCAATATGATATTCACTTAATTGAATTTCTCAGTTCATTGTTTGGCGAGTGTTACTTGTTGTTTTTTGCCCAATAACACTTACCTTTCTAAGAAATTATTCACTCAAAAACTATAGCCACCCCTTGCTTTTTATATGATCAATAATTTCTTTACTGAGCATGTCGCTACCAAGTTTATTTAAATGATCATCATCAAAATAAAGGGGCTTATTGGCTAATTCTGCCATACATCGTCCTTGAATAGCAGTATTACAGAAAATTTTTT
>CAYNGN010000240.1:0-71 GCA_964396615.1 uncultured Thiothrix sp.
TACAACGTCAGCTGCACCTGTAAATACTCCTACAGCGACAGAACCTACTGATACTGATGTAGTCGTCACGC
>CAYNGN010000240.1:171-4255 GCA_964396615.1 uncultured Thiothrix sp.
CCGCACAAACAGTTACCGTTACCTCTACACCCGTCCCAGAGCCTAAAATGCCAGCAGCGACTGTACAAGCTTCTGCACCTGCTACTGAAGCTACAAAAGCAGTCCCTACAGCTCCTGCTATTTCTGCTGCGCCAGTTATTCCTGTTGCTCCTGTTTCAACACCAAAGGCTGTTACAACAACACCAGCTGCGCCTGTAAATACTCCTACAGCGACAGAACCTACTGATACTGATGTAGTCGTCACGCCTGCGACAACGACAACAGTACCCGCACAAACAGTTACCGTTACCTCTACACCCGTCCCAGAGCCTAAAATGCCAGCCGCTACTGTACAAGCTTCTGCACCTGAAACACCTGCAATAGCGGCAATAACACCCGTAGTGACAAGTATTCCTGTAGCGCAGAAAGCAGCTGTTAGTGTTGCACCTGCAGCGGCTGTAATAACTAATAAGCCAGCATCTACAGGTTTTGAAGGCAAAACTCCTGCTGAATTATTGCAATATGCGAGAATGGCTTTTAACCAAAAAGCGATGGATAAGTCGGTGGCTATTTATAAGCACCTTATTAAGCAGAACCCTAATGTTATTGAGTATAAAGGCGAATTAGGCAATGTTTTTTACCATCAAAATAAGCCAAAAGAGGCGGCAGCTTTATATGCAGAGATTGCATTGCCATTAATTCAACAAGGAAAAGCTAAGCAAGTTTCTAATATGCTTGGTTTTATTGGTGCTTTTTATCCAGAAAAGGCAACTGAAATTAGTAAGAGATTAATGACTAAGTAAGCATCAATTAAAGAGATCGGGTTAATTTTTGTACTTATTTGTGTGTATGTTGTATATTTTATGCATAAATAACCGTAGAATTTAACTGGGTTTCTTAAAAAATAAAAGGGTAGTTGTCTATGAGTGAAGAAAATAAAAAAGAAGATTATGTATTACAACTCGAAGCAGAACTACACGAGCTAGAAAAGCGCGAAGAATCATCTACACGTAGAATGCAATTGTTAGTATACCCATCAATGGTTGCTTTCATTATTCTTGCCGCTTATGGTTTTTATCTCGTTAATTCGCTCACTAAGGATGTACATAGAATGGCCGACTCTGTGAGTATGATGTCTGATTCTGTACAGAAAAATATGGATGTCATCTCTGAAAATACAACGGCAATGTCCGATAAGATGACATTTTTAGTGAATAATACCCGTGATATGAACGAAAATATGACGGATCTCGTTGGAACAACAGGAAAAATGTCAACCAGTGTTGATCATTTATCGACTTATACAGGAAATATGCAGCAAGATATGTGGAGTTTAAACCGCAGCATTTCTAAGCCACTAAACATGTTTAACAAGTTTATACCGTGGGGTAATAATTCAGGCAGTAGCCAATATCGGCCTCCTGTCTACTTATCGCCACAATATCGTTATCAACAGCAGCAAGCAGCTCAGCAGAATGCTCAAAGAGCATATTTAGCACCCTTTATGTCATCTATTGCACAACAGCCCGTACTTGTACCACAACAAAATTCGGGTGATGAAAGCAATAGCTTAGCCACGCCTACTTCTTCTAACACTAATAATAATAATTAATTTGCTACGGATTGGATCATTATGTCTCCCGAAAAAAGAATTCAACAACGACTTGAACGTTTGCAAGAACACTTGCAAAGGGAAGCACCTGTATTAGTTGGAGTGGTGGATCGTTTTAGCCATTTAGACAAGATTGCAAAAAAAATGGGCTTAATGGAAAATGGCGAGTCATTTGCTACACAGATATCGTGGTGGCCAATGATTTCTATTTTGGGTACCTTTTCAGCAGGAAAATCGAGCTTTATTAACTCATATGTTGATCGTCCTTTGCAAAAAACAGGTAATCAAGCGGTTGATGATCGTTTTACTGTCATTAGCTATAGCCATGATAATGAAGATAAAGTCTTGCCAGGACTTGCGCTTGATGGTGATCCACGGTTTCCTTTTTATCGGATTAGTAAAGAAATAGACAAAGTTGAAAAAGGAGAAGGCTCAAAGATAGATAGTTATTTGCAAATGAAAGTTATTTCAAATGAAGTATTAAGAGGAAAAATCCTCATTGATTCACCTGGGTTTGATGCGGATGAACAACGTAAATCAACGCTTAGAATAACGGATCATATTATTAGTTTATCCGATCTAGTGATGGTGTTTTTTGATGCTAGACATCCAGAGCCAGGGGCAATGCAAGATACCTTGAATCACTTGGTAAAAAACACACAAAAACGCAGTGATAGTAGTAAATTTATTTTTATTTTGAACCAGATAGATACTTCTGCAAAAGAAGATAATCTTGAAGAAATTGTTGCAGCATGGCAAAAAGCACTCGTACAAAGCGGTATGAATACAGGACGTTTTTATGTGCTTTACAATAAAGAGCTTGCTGTCCCTGTTGAAGATAAAAATGTTTGGGCGCGTTATGAGCAAAAACGTGATCATGATTATGCTGAAATTACTGCACGTATGAATGATATTGGTACAGAGCGTATTTATCGTATTGTTGGTTCAATGGAATCGTTAGCCAATCAAATAGAACATCAAACTGTACCACAATTGAAAGCAGCGCTGCAAAAATGGAAAAAACGGGTTTTATGGGTTGATTTTGCAGCCTTTTTTACCGTATTTTTTGCCTTTATCATTACTTCTGTTACTGCAGGCTATTGGGATGGTTTAAGCTTTAATCCCGCTTGGTTAGCAACTGTACAGGAGAATCCTGTGTTTTCATTATCGATTACTGGTGTCGTTGTATTGCTTTTTATCGGGTTTCATTTTTACATACGAAATGTATTTTCAAAGGCTATTGCGAAAACCTTGTCTAGTGATTCTTCAGGTGACGTGAAGGCTGCTTTTATAAAAAGCACATATTTTTTTCGCAGTATTTTCCTATGCAATCCAAAAGGGTGGGGTAGGGGAACACAAAAGAAATTGACCGCATTACGTGATGATACTGACCGTTTTGTGCAAAAAATTAATGATCGTTTTACTCAGCCTTCAGGTTAACTATTTTTGGTTATAACCTGTGTTTTGTACTTCAACACAGGTTACAAAAAAATAACCTTATTTCAAGCGGTAAGTAATACCCATATTAAGACTCTTATCAACAACATCATTACCATTGTTATCAAGGTTATCTTCAATATCCGTTAGTTTACCTGTTACATTAAAAGCGAGTTGATTGGTTAGGTAATAGCGATATGTTGAGGAGACTGTATTGCTCGTAACATCATTAGCAATATCTGACTCACTATGATTGAGCGTCCAACTATTTTCCCAATCAACACGATCACTCACTTCATGGGTTAATGACAAAACATTATTGAAGATGTAGCTATTATCGTCATCATCAACAGTCGCCGTTGCAATGGCTTCGTTTGATAATTGTGTCTGGTTATTTAATGGACGATGGTATTCTGCACCGAGTTCTACCGCAGGCTTACTATCAGAACCATCATAGTTGCTGAGAACCGCACCGATACCACCACGAACTAACCAGCCATTTTTGCGGGTCGAAATACGTTCATTAACCAATAGATCATATGATTTTAAAATAGCGCGTGCACCTAAATCACCACCACCTGCAATAGTGCCTGATGTTTTTAATACATTTTCAATGGCTTCTATCCAATATTGCTCATATTCAGCAGCACCGTACTTGCTACGATATTGCCCTTCTTGGTTAATGACTTTAGCAATCTCTCGATAGATCGAATTAGAGGGGTCTGAGGTTAGTATACGACGTTTGCGTAACTCTTGAATAACGCGGATTGAGCGTGCCATAGGCGTGACATTAATAACACGTCCATACCCTACACCTCCCGTTACCTTAAAAAAGGGGTCAACTTGACCTTTTTGTCCACCTAGTTCAGCTTTGCCATACCAAAAGCCTGCTTTGGTATTAGGTTGAAAGTATTTATCCATTGTGACACTGCTGAGTGCTTGATAGCTTGATTGTGCTTTATCACCATCATTAGGACCACGCGTACGCGAGCCTGTGCCAGCAACATCGAATTTGATATTACGGTCAGGTGAACTAATGACTTTTTCATAATCTAT
>CAYNGN010000240.1:4275-5022 GCA_964396615.1 uncultured Thiothrix sp.
AAAACTGGTTTGTCCCTGATTACCATCATTCAAATTAAAGCTACCCGTCACATAAGCATCTTCATAAGCAGACGTTGCTTCTGCATAGTCAGTAATTAATGGCTCAGCAAGTACCCGTGAGGAGCTACCTGTGAATACCATTATTATAGCGAATGATAATCTATTTCTTTTGTTCATTATTATTCCTTAAATATTGACAACACTATTTTGATTAAGGTTTTATATAATTTCTTCCATCAACTTGAAATAGGATAATTCTTCTTTCTTAACCTTATCAAAGGAGCGAATTCTATGTTGAACTTTGTTGTAGTGCAACCAGTGATTCATGTTGAGCATTTATTAAACTATTCATTTTTAGAGAGCTTTAATTAGAAAATAGTACAACCGATAGTGTTTTAAGTCTTTTGCTTCCGTTTGGTGAGTAAATAATCAGTTGGGATGATGATATTGCTTGGAGTAGAGTAGATTGTTGTTTTATTTATCTTTTATTCTTTTTAAATGACCGTTTTGCAGATCATTATGATTTCTCTTTTTTTCACTAGGTTAAGTGGTAAGATATGAGTAACGGTACATTGTCACGTTCGTTTGAGTTATCGCTATTCTTGTTATCACCTTATTACTTGCCTTCGTTGTGACTCGCTTTTCATTTTTCTCTCCCTCATCTACAACCATCAATACCTTCCAAACAAGCAGGTAAACCCAGTGTTTACCGCCTAACGATATAAAGTAGATATAATCTCTGATTTA
>CAYNGN010000241.1:0-5022 GCA_964396615.1 uncultured Thiothrix sp.
GGTACCATATTGATACCGTTACTAATGATCGCTTTGCCATCAAACTTTTTATTCGGTTGGGCAAAACCTGCACCGATTAATCAAAGTCAGTTAAATAATCCACGGCGTGATATTGCCTATGTCGCCTCAGCAGGCTTGTTGGCGAATCTTGCGATGGCGGTTTTGTGGATGATTGTGTTAAAAATTGTGACTGTAACCATTAGTAATCCTGCGCTACTAGAAGGTTTTAGCCGTATGGCAGAAGTTGGGGTGTGGTTTAATCTCTTTATTATGCTAATTAACCTATTACCGTTACCTCCTTTTGATGGTGGGCGTATTTTATCGAGTTTTCTCTCACCCACTGCGGCAGATAAACTAGCCAAAGTAGAACCGTATAGCTTTTTTATTCTGCTTGGCTTTATTTTCTTGGGAGGGTTTGAGTATTTCCTTTTACCTGTGTTGTCCCTCTTTGTTGCAATATTGAGCGCTATTTTTCTGTAGCCCTCGACTACCTGAGAATTAAGTTATGAAACCAGTTGTATTAAGCGGCATTCAGCCCTCAGGGCATTTCACTATTGGCAATTATATGGGGGCAATGCGTAATTGGATCAATATGCAAGACGATCACGATACGCTTTTTTCGTTGGTTGATTTACATGCGATTACCGTTAAACAAGATCCTAAGCTTTTACGCCAGCGCTGTTATGATTTTGTTGCGCTGTATTTAGCCTGTGGTATTGATCCCGTCAAAAGTACCGTATTTGTGCAATCCCATGTTCGTCAACATGCCGAATTAGGCTGGATACTCAATTGCTATGTCTATATGGGCGAATTGAACCGTATGACGCAGTTTAAAGATAAATCAGGTAAACAAGGCAAGAATATTAGCGTGGGTTTATTCGATTACCCTGTGTTAATGGCGGCGGATATTTTATTGTATCGCACCGATAAAGTCCCTGTTGGACAAGATCAAAAACAGCATCTTGAATTAACCCGTGATATTGCCGCGCGATTCAATAATCAATATCAAACGGATACGTTTGTTGTACCTGAGCCGTTTATTCCCAAGCAAGGCGCGCGGATTATGAGTTTACAAGAACCGACCGCCAAAATGTCCAAGTCTGACCCCAATGAAAATAATTTTATCTCATTCATGGATGAGCCAAAGCGGATTATTAAAAAGCTTAAACGTGCGGTGACTGATTCAGACAACGAGATCCGCTATGACCGCGAAAACAAGCCGGGTGTGAGTAATTTAATCGAACTCATGGCTGGGGTTACTAATAGAACGATTGAGGACGTTGAAACAGCCTATCGAGATGTACAAGGTTATGGTTATTTAAAAGTGGATACAGGCGAGGCGATTGTTGCGCTTATTGAACCGATACAGCAACGTTATCAGGAAATTCGTGCAGATATGCCCGCACTAAAAGCCATTCTGCAACAAGGCGCAGAGAAGGCAAGTGAGCGGGCGGAGCGTCAATTGGTTAAGGTTAAAGAGGTGATTGGACTGATTGTTTAAATATATAAAATATATAAAGTATATAAAGAGTCAGATAATCCACACACAATCAGCATAAACGCCTACCGCGTCTGATACTCCGCCATTTTCCTCTTCACTGCTGATGAATACAACCATGTCCCAATCACATCCGAATAAGCAATTCCTTGGGCATTCAGCCTAATCGTATCCTTATTAATATAGGCAATAGCGCATTGTTCAAGCTGTTGTAATTGCGGAAAATCATCCAATACCTCCGTGTTAAACAATTGCTTATAATGATGGCGCGACATACCTGCACATTGCAGTAACGATAATAAAGTATAACGTCGCTTTTGCTCCTCTTCATTCAATGCAATCCCATAATGTGCTTGAGATAATGCTTGCGCATCAAGCTGGTTATACTGTTGAATAATATCTAATACACCTTGGCGTTTAACGGCATAATCAAAAGAATAATGCATCGCTCGTGTATACGAACGTGCGCCACAGCCTAAACCGATCATGCCATCTTCTTGGCAATGGTATTCGCCTTGCGGGGGTATTTTATTTGTCTTTTTATCATTAACGATTATTGATGTTTTGCGACGAAATAAACGCATAGAAATTTGTTGATAGCCTGCTTTGCCTAACACATCACCTGCTGCTAAATAAGCGGCCATGCGTTGATCATCCCAGTGTCTTTCACCTTTGCGGCCTAGCCCTGTTAAGGGGCGTACGTATAAAGGATAGAGATAAATTTCTTCTGCTTGCCAGTGAATCGCTTGTGCAACGGATTCAAGCCAACTCGTAAGGCTTTGTCCCTCACCGCCATAGATTAAGTCAATATTGAGAATATCAATATTGGCTTGTTGAATTAAACGCAGCGCGTGTTCAACATCGTGCTGTTTTTGAGGCCGTCCCATTGCATTGGCTTCGCTAACAATAAAACTTTCAATACCCATACTAATACGGTTTACCTGATGTTCGACGAATACATCAAGGCGATCTTCAGTGACGGTAGCAGGAGAAACCTCAATGCCTATTGGCGTGATTGCCAGGTTAATCCCTAGCGCATGTTGTGCAATGCTGAATAAGCGTTGTAATTCTACTGCGGTTAAATAGCTAGGTGTACCCCCACCAATGGCGATATTAGCGACGTTATAGCTGCCTAATGCCTTGTCTACTTGAAGAGCTTGTTGTTCAAGTTGATCAAGATAGCGGCTAACAAGGGATTGCTGTGGGTTAGCCGTGGTGAATAAATTACAAAAGCCACAACGCATTTCACAAAAAGGAATATGCATATACAAAAACAGTGCATCTTTGTCTTCTGCTTGCCAAAGTTGTTTGAGTGGCTGAGGTTTGTCTAAAGCACGATAGGCGGTTTTATGTGGGTACGAATACAGGTAGTTTAAATAAGGCGAACCTGCGAGTAGGGTGGTTAAATCCGTGCTTGAATCCATTGGCTTAATTCACAAAAAGAAATGCGCATAGGGTACAGTGAGAACCACTTCATGTGCCACTTTATGCCCATAATAACCGTCTTCGCCATAACAGGTGCCATGATCTGCACAGAGAATGCAGAAGGTTGGCGCACGTTGTTTCATTGCTGTGAATAAGCGACCTAATTGTGAATCAACATAGGCAAGTGCAGCCATTTGGCTTTCAATGCCATCTTGTTTTTCTTCAGTGCTATCGAGATAAAAATAGTTGGGTTGGTGTAAGGCGGAGATATTAATAAAACTAAACAGTCGTTGTTGCGCGGGTAATTGTTGTAATGAGGTGAGGGCGATAGTGACTTGGTTTTCGGTGGAATCTTTACAAGCAACGCCTGTTGAGGGTTGCCAATGACTTTCAGCAAATAGATTGGGAAAAACGGAGCCAATGGCATTTTGTTTATTAAAAAAACCAACGCCACCAATACATGAGGTGTGATAGCCATGTGCAGCACATGCTTCGATTACATTAGCCTGTTTAAAGAGCCACGTTGTTTCACCGGTGGTTTCACTCCCCATAAACTCAGGGGCAAATAAGCGTGGATGTCTATTTGGACGGATAGGTGTTGGTAAAAACCCAGCAAAAAAGGCATGATGTGCAGGGTAGGTGAAGGTCGCTGGGCTGTGACACTTCAGCCATTTTTTTTCTGCTAGATAATTTGCCATGTTAGGGGTTAAATTGTGTGATAAAGCAATGCGGGCAACATCATAACGTAGTGTATCTAAAACAATAAATAGGATATCGTGATGACCAATGATCTGGTTAAAATTAATGTTTTTCATAAAAATATTTAATTATACTGTTGACTTAGATCAAAAAAATAAGCAGATGTTTAATAAGTAGACTACACTAATAGCTATGGGAGAGCTTCATCAGTGTTGTTTATTTGTTGAAGATTTAACAAGTAGCTCGATAAGCCTTCTATTTTGTTATGACGCGTTTATATAAAAAAAACACGGAATTTATATTTGAAAAATAAGGTGACCACTATGAAACTATCCACATTAATTGCAATTGTTGCGCTTTTTGTCTCTTCCCCTGTTTTTGCGCTTGATACTGTTACTGATGCAAAACAACCTAGTGGACAAGACATAGCACTTGCAGAACAAGATGCTGGCACGGGTTTTATTTGTATTCAATCAGGGGGTAGTGATTCCTATATTTGCCAACAAAAAGAGACTGAACATAATATTGAAGTGGTGATAAATCACTCCTCTGTTGCGTGTAAAACACAGCAAGTTGCACAGAGTGTTACTTCTACTGGAATATCAAAATTATAAGTTATCGATATTCACTTTAAGCGGGGACACTTCTTAAACACTAATAATTCAGTAGCTTACTGATACCAATCCTTGATTCCGCAACACCATCAAGGCTACCAATATTACTTTATATTGAATCATGCCAAAATTGCTGAATATCTATAAACAGGTAAAACTCTTTACCTGACTTAATTTGCTCACCCTTAAAATAAAGCTGCTTAATAGCCTATATAACCACTCACCTATTTTTGAGTGGTTTATATGCAATGTGTTCACGTATGCTTAGCAACATAACAGCAAGACAGAGAAATAGAAAACTGATTATTAATCAATGTTTTGTTCTTATAAGTGTATTATTTAATGTGAGTAGGTTGCTTACCCAATAAGCCCTTTACTCTCGATGGTGAAAATCCATCCCATTTTCAACCATTAACTCTGAAAACGGCTTTTACAACAACAATAGGCAAACACTGTTATCAAATCATGTTTGTTTTATCGGTTGCTTTTTATGTGTCACTTAATACCTTAAGGTAAAATTTATGAAATTATTAAAAACCCCTGTTTTAACCATTGCTCTTTGTGCCTTTTTAGCCAGCACTGCTTATGCGGATGAGTATGACCTTGATTTTGGTACAAGCCCTGTTAATGCCTCGTTTAATTCATCGAATGATGCATCAGATAGTTCGATTAATACGGATACAGCAATGAATACGGATGCTTCTGTAGATACCGTAACAACGACCGCTGATTCAGGCAATGATAATTCTAATACAGATAACTCTGTTGATACGGTAACAACGACTG
>CAYNGN010000242.1:0-5004 GCA_964396615.1 uncultured Thiothrix sp.
CCAAATACAGGTGTAGCTTTTTACCTTCTATCACCCCCACTAATTCAAATTGCTTTGATTCCATCGTCAGACGTGGAATAGCAGCGGCTGCTGATGTTTCCTCAGACTCCTCATGACCGTGATCATGCCCAGCTCCTGCATAGGTCATATTTGTGCCTAACAAAAAGTAGACACAAGCAACAAGACGCAATAACAGCAGAGCTGCTTGCAATAATTTATACATTATTGATTCCTAAATTCAGTACCCAGCTTATTTTCTCCCACTTAAAAAAGCGTCTGCCTTTTCTTCATGGGTAAAAAGATTAAAGTGATGCTGAATTAGGTTATTGGAGGACGGATAAGCGAATCACCAACAGGGCTTATATAAAAATCTACTGAATATAAAGCGGTTGCAGTGCTTTGTTTGGGTAATAAGGGAGTCGCAATAAGGGAAAGCGTCACGCTAGTAGAAACTGAATGACAACAATGATGATCATATAAATCAATGATTATCTTCGGCGGACTAATCACTGCACATAATTCACGGGTACGATTATAGTCTATCGCCTCAACAACATGCGTATCAGATGCTTGATGTACATGGCTATGCGTATCATCACTGAATGTGTGTAGATGAAAATCAGCAGCAGACACAACGAACTGCAACAACATCGAACTGATGATGAAGCAAGTGAGTAGTTGTCTGGTAAGTGATGATTTCATTTGTCTAGTGTACAAGAAAAAAGCAGGAGACTCGATTTATTTTAATGATAATAGAATCAATATTTTGCTTTATTTGTAAGCCTCCATTGGAAATAATTCTCAAGAAAGGACAGCCACAAAGAGCTGCCCCATGAAAAAAAATATTGGCTATATCTCTTCACCATATTTTTCTTTGTGCAATATTTTTGCCTGCTTTACCCATGCTTCCCGAGAAACCCTGCCAGAAAAAGTCCCCAACTTATCACCGCATCGTTTTTCATCTTCTGCGCTAAAAACAGAAAGCTGTGCATAACAAGTAATGCCGTTTTCTTGCAAGACTTGTTCATTGGCTACACCAATACCCGAAATCTGCTGTAAATCATCAGGCAAGGCTGCTGCTTTCATAAAGGCATACTTGTTTGCCAGTGCTGCATTTTGTCGCTGTGCAGATGATAACTGATGTTGCATATCTTGCGCTGCTAACTGCTCATTTTTTAAAGTGGTAAAATCCATCTCAAGCGCATTAAATGCCTGTTGATTTGTTTTGATGGAGTTCAGTAACCTTAGGTTTTCTTGCTCTTGAGTATTGAGTAACTCTTTGGTTTGGTGACGTTTTTTATTGAGTACACTGTATTTTGCCAGTTAGTCTCTTGTTGTGCCATATCTTGCTGATGCAACTTACGTTCAGCCTCAAAGAGGCTTAGTTGCGTATTGTTACGTTTAACCGCAAAAAAGCGTTTAAATAACCAGCCAATAAGAATGCCAAAAATACCTGCTGCCAACAGAAAGACCATCATTTTCCCAAGTAGATAAGTCATTATTTAGTTCTCCTGTACGTTAAGTTCAATACGACGGTTTTGAGCTTTACTTTCTGCGGTATTATCAGTATTAAGTGGACGAGATTCGCCATAGCCAATCGCTAATAGGGTAAAAGAACGAATACCTCGCTTAACCAATTCATCATAAACACGGTAAGCACGTTGTTCACTTAAAATTTGATTCGCGACGACTTCACCATCCGCATCAGTATGTCCTTCAATGACTATTTTGAATGCAGGACATGATTCAATAACCGCAACCAATTTTGCCAACAGTTGATTGTTGCCTGCTGAAAGAATCGCGCTATTCGTTTCAAAGCGAATTTTTTCGTTTGTTAGCAACTCATCAAATTGCTGCTGACAGATGTTTAGTACCTCATTAACGGGTTCCGTAGTAATCACTTCGGACGTTTCTTTTTCTACTGTCTCAGTTATTGTAGATCCCTCCACAACAATCTCTGTTTCAGTTACTTCAGTAACAGGCTTCGTAGATTCAACAACATCTTCTGCAACAACCACTACTTCTGTTTCAGCTATCTCAGTAACAGGTGCAATAGACTCAACAACGTCTTTTACAACAACGACTTTTACAACAACGACTTTTGCTTCAGCCATCTCATTAACAGGCTCTACAGATTCAACAACTTCTTCTGCAACAGCAATCTCTGTTTCTACTATTTCAGTGATAGGCTCAATGGAGTCTGTTTCAATAACCTCGACCTCTTCTACAACGTCAGTTACTAGTATTTCAGAAGTAGGCTCAGCAGTTTCTGTAGCTGGTGATTCAGACGTAATAGCTGAAATGCTATCAACCACATCCTCACCTTCATCCACCATTATTTGTTCTGTTTGATAGGTTGTATTTTCAATAGAAGAAACGGTTAATTGATTATTAACGCGTGCAACACCATTAACAGCCTGTGCTACAGATTCAGCGTGTAAACGAAGTTCGTTATTGTCTGCAATGCCTTTTAAGGTAATTGTTTGCCCATTAGCGCTGGGTGTTGCCCAACTCATCCCCTCGCTAAGCAATGCCTCATGCGTATTTTCGGTCAGTTCGTTCTCAATAATAGGCTTATTGAACTTAACGCTTAACAAAGCAATAAAAAAAAGCCCAAGCAACCCTAAGAGAAAAAGTGGTAATAGTTTCATACAGTGCCCCTGCTGTGTAAAAAAAATTCCAAATATATGTTATAACCAATCTATCACATAAACTAAGTTAATTACAAAGCCTATCTTTTCAGGCATAATATAACGATAAATAACAATAACTTAAGCATAGTAAAAAAAATAATAGAGCATAAAACAGCATTAGACTAAAAGGTCTTACGAATTATCTTGTTTATAAATTAAACAATACATTACATAAAACGCTTAAAAAATCTCAATATCAGGACGAAGATCCAACTCATGCGTCCACGCTGAATCAGGAACACCCAGATAGCAAAGCTATCATCATGACTTAAACCTTCGCGACTAAAAGATGTTTTCCAAAGGTCATTATTAATGACAAAACAATACATACCATTCAAAATACCCTGAACATTCAGCACAACCATGCCGACCTTATTCCCAAGGACGCAGCAAAAACATGAAAACCCAAGCAAAACTCCTCACTCTACGCACCCACCTAGAACAAAAAATCGTTGGTCAACACGCGCTACTTGACCGTCTGATGCATCAGCTGTAAAAATTTCTTAATAAATCGTCCAATATCCTCAAATACAAGATAAAAAGCAGGAATCAGCAATAAAGTAATAAACGTGGCAAACAAAATGCCAAAGCCAAGACTCACTGCCATTGGAATTAAAAATTGCGCTTGTGTGCTTTCCTCCATAATCAGTGGCATTAACCCAAAGAAAGTGGTGAGTGAAGTGAGCAAAATAGGTCGAAAGCGTTTTTGCCCTGCGAGTCTAACCGCCTCATCCAATGGCATCCCTTCGCGTCGACGGCGATTAATATAGTCAACCATGACGAGTGAATCATTAATAACCACGCCTGTGAGGGCTAATAAACCGAGTAAACTACTGATACTTACCGACATACCCATAATGCCGTGTCCTATTAACGCGCCAATAACACCAAAAGGAATAATACTCATCACGATCAGTGGTTGAATATAAGAGCGAAAAGGAATCGCTAAGAGCGCATAGATGGCAAACAAGACAAAGATTAAACCAATATTAAAGCTATGCATCATTTCCTGCTGCTCACGTTGCTCTCCTTCCAGACTCGATTTGACACCAGGATAAGCACTTAATACCTCAGGCAACCATGTTTTTATATCCTTAATAATAGTTTGTGCATTACCTTTTTGTTTATTTAAATCGGCAGTGATATTCACAACGCGTTGCCCCTCTTCACGGGTAATCACAGGATAACCTTTTTCTATTTTTAGATCAGCGACTTCGGCAAGTGGGATTTGATCGCCTGCTTTATTATGGATAATCATCCCCTCTAAGTCTGAAAAGCGTTGTCGTTCCTCCTGTGGATAACGCACCATCACTTTTATTTCATCACCTTCACGTTGAATACGTTCTGCTTCTGCACCGTAAAAGGCATGGCGTATTTGTGTGCCTAAATCACTGAGATTTAAACCCAGTAAATCAGCGTTTGGCTTCAGGTTGATTTGCACCTCATCCTTGCCGCCTTCAAAGCTGTTTTTAATGCCAAATACACCTCTATCACTGTATTCAGCCTTTATTTTTGCTTTTACCGCATCTGCTGCCTTGGCAAGTTGCGTAAAATCCTGCCCTTCCAATTGAATATCAATCGGGGAGCCACCATGGATTATTTCAGAACGAAATTTAAGTTCTTGTACCCCTGGAATTTCACCAATGCCTTTACGCCATTCACGGGTTAATTCAGAACTGGTAATGCTCAAGCTGCGTTGTTCAGGCGGGATGGTTTCGAGTTGTATTTGCCCGAGATGCGAAAGTCCTCCTGCCGTTTTTTTCAAGCCGCGTCCTGTTGAACCTGTGGTGACTAAAATATGCTGAATAATACTTTTGTTGGTCTCAGGATCAATATATTTTTGCTTTAACCGTTCGGCTTGTTTGGTAATGTGTTCAATATAGGTTTTGGTAATATGATCGGCTGTCCCCGCAGGCATGTAGAGCGTTGCTTTGATATATTCTGATTGTACACGTGGCATAAAGGTAAAACGAAAGTGTCCTGTGGTGACCAAAATAATAGACAGTATCAGCAGACTAGTAAAAAAAGTAAGGGTGAAATAGCGTAGCTTTAAGGTTGTGTTTAAAACAGGGCGATAAACACCTTTAATAAAACGTTCAAGTGCATGAGCAATCGCTTGTTGTAAGCGTAATAAGGGATTGCCATGCTTACCATCAGGAATGGGTTTTAGATGGCTTAAATGGGTCGGCAATATGAGTTTGGATTCAATGAGAGAAAAGAGTAAAACAGGAATAACAACGGCAGGTATAAAGGCGAATATTTTACCTCTAACCCCTCCCAACATGAATAGCGGTGTAAAAGCAGCAATCGT
>CAYNGN010000243.1:0-2139 GCA_964396615.1 uncultured Thiothrix sp.
CTGCCGAGTAGGGATAGTGAGCCAGCATGACAAGCATGGATAACATTGCCGATGACACCCTACCCATTCTTCGGAATGGCGTTGTTACACTAAAAATCGCTCTACGAGCGATGCACTATCCATCCCTCCCCTAAAGAGGAGGGACTTCCGTGAAAATTTCGTTAAACTTAAGGACAAGTCATGAGATTAAACATTAATAATGCTTATAAATATCAAACAGATACTCATAAAAAAGCCGATGAACAGAAGCAACAATCAACCAACCGTAACACAACGAATACCCAGTTTAGAGGTGGGGCATTTGATTTTAAACAGTTGGATAAAAAAAGCTTATCAAGTCTTATCGCCTTATTAGGACGTTTATTGTCACAGTTACAAGGCGGGCAAAAACCACCAGAAGAATCCATCAGTTATCCCAGCAAGAATCCCGATCCAAAGCCATATGGACGAGGACAAACGCTTAAAGGAACGCCTCATAATGATCATCTTGTGGGTACACAGGGTGATGATCATATTCGTGGTCGAAAAGGCAACGACCATATCCGTGGACGAGGCGGTGATGATCATTTGTATGGTAATAAGGGCAGAGACAAACTCATTGGCGGACGTGGTAATGATACGCTTCATGGTGGTAAAGGCAGAGACACACTCATTGGCGGACGTGGTAATGATACGCTTTATGGCGGGAAAGGCGCTGATCGCCTCTATGGTGGCAAGGGTAATGATATTTTTGTCGATAATAGAGGGAAAAATATCATTAAGGGCGGACAAGGCGAGGACGAAGTGCGCTTTTCAGGCAAGCGGGCTGACTACAGCATTCTAGTACGTGATGAAACCTTTATTTTTAAAAACAAGCAAACAGGTAACGTCAATAAGGTGACCGGTGTTGAGACTTTTACCTTTAAAGATCAACAGATTACCTTATCAGACTTACAAAACAGCCATATCGGTGGAGAGGATAAGCAATACCATACTATTGATGGTCGTTCTAATAATTTACAACAACCTGATATTGGCAAAGTAGATAGTCCTTTACGCAACTTCTTAGCCAAAGATAATGATCGTGCCATTGGTGGAGTAAAACATGCCAGCCTGCCTAATGCACGTGAGATTAGTAATGCTGTTTTTGATCAACCTGCCTCTGAATCGACAACAAATCGTAAAGGTTTAAGTGACATGTTTTGGTTATGGGGACAATTCCTTGATCATGATATTGATCTGACCCCCACCAATAAAAGTGAACCTGCCTCTATTACTGTGCCCGCCAATGACCCCGATTTTATCCCTAATAGTCAAATTCCGTTTAACCGCTCTGTTGCCATTATTGATCCAAATACAGGAGAACGCTCACAAACTAATAGCATTACCGCTGTGATTGATGGCTCTAATATTTATGGTAGCTCACAAGCGGTGCAAGATGAAATTCGCTCCTTTGAAGACGGCAAACTCATTGTTGACCAAAACAATCGTTTGCCAAAGGACAGTAAAAATCCACAGTTTTTCTTGTCAGGTGATGTCCGTGTTAATGAAAACGTCGGTTTAACCTCAATGCATACGATCTGGGTACGTGAGCATAATTCGATTGCTGATCAATTGGCAACAGAAAACCCAGACTGGGATGATAATAAAATCTTCCAAGAAGCACGCAAGCAAGTCGTTGGTGAAATGCAAGCGATTACCACGAATGAGTTTCTACCGCATATGTTAGGCGGCGAAGGCTTAAGTAAATATCAGGGTTATAACCCTGATGTGTCACCACAAGTTAGCAATTCATTTTCTGCTGCTGCCTATCGTTTTGGGCATACAATGATATCGCCTGATATTTTACGCCTGAATGAGCAAGGTGAAGAAATCCCTGAGGGCAATTTAAAACTACGTGATGCTTTTTTCCAACCAACGAGGGTAGAAGAAGCAGGTGTTGATCCGATTTTACGCGGCTTTGCGGCACAAACCGCGCAAGCGGTGGATGCCAAGCTGGTTGATGATATTAGAAACTTCTTGTTTGATCCTTCAGGCGAAGGCAGTTTCGATCTTGCTGCATTGAATATTCAACGTGGACGTGATCATGGTTTACCAAGTTATAACGATGCACGTGTTGCATTGGGTGCTGAGCCATTAAAAAGCTTTGCTGATTTTGGT
>CAYNGN010000243.1:2149-4938 GCA_964396615.1 uncultured Thiothrix sp.
GGAAGCAGGACAACGCCTTAGCACCATTTATGACAGTCCTGATGATGTTGATTTATGGGTCGGTGGACTAACGGAAAGCCCTGAAGATGATAGTTTATTTGGCTCAACGTTTACCAGTATCTTGAAAGATCAGTTTGAACGCACACGTGATGGTGACCGTTTTTGGTATGAAAATAGATTTTCAGGTGAAGAGCTGCATGAACTGAACAATGTGACATTAGCAGATATCATCAAACGCAATACTGGCGTAGAAAATATCCAAGATGATGTATTTGTTGCGTCGAATAATATCGCCCAAACGCCTGATCTTGTTACGACACGAACGGCACTTGATACCAACCGTCAAGGAGCTGATGGTGCAGATCAAGCCCCACTTGATGCACCTGTCCCACTTGCAGAAGTTGCTGACCTAATAACCAATACGGTTGAAGTGAGTCGAGCAGAAGCTAATGCGATTGTTGCCCGTGCACGTGCAAGTGCAGCGGCAGAAAGAGCGTTGGCAGAAAATGCACTTAACCAGTAAGTATCAGTCAACTACCCGCCCCTAAAGGAGCGGGCTTGCGCTTCCGCTTATAAAAAACCGTGTCAAAATAAGTAAACCCAGTATGGATTTGGCGACTATGCTGAGGGGACTAGATCCCTATCAGTATAATCAGGGCTTCTACATAAAAAAAAAGTATAGACTTAACAGATTGCAGTCGTTAGTTTATATTGAAAAGAAACCTGAGAAAAATCATGAAGCCTCTATACCACCTTCTGTTTATGCTAATAATGTTGTCGATATATGGATGCTCAACAACAAATCCCTCATCAATCACCTATAAATCAATTTGTGCTATTGGCAATTGTACTAATGGAATAGGACAGCTAAATAACCTCTATAAAAACAAACTTTTTGAAAGCAAAGAGGGCACATTTCTTAATGGGAAACTACACGGCAAAGGAAAGAAAAAATACTATAAAGCGGATGGAAGCATTGATCGTGTCTATGACGGAACCTATAAAACAGGAATACCTCACGGAAATATGACTTATATTACCTATGCTAATAAACAAATAGCCACCTTATCAAAATCAATTTACATTGATGGCAAAGAAGAGGGGGCATTTTTATATAAAAGCTATACACAGGGAAAGTTGACTTATGAGCAAAGAGGGCATTATAAAAAAGGGAAAAAAGAGGGGAAAGAAATTAGTATCTTATACAATAGTAATGGTATTGGATCTGATGAAATTATTAGACACTATGTCAATGGCAACTCTCTTGACGCATACCAATAACATGCTATTACCCCCAAAATTCTTGCCCTCTACCCAAAAAGTGCTTGCAGGATTCTTCTTGCCACAGAAAATGAAGCATTAAAAGAAGAAAACCAACCGCTAAAAGACGAAAACAATCATTTAAAAGGGAAACAAGGGAAGCCCGATATTAAGGGAAAAAATAACAAAAATAATTCGCGTGATATCTCATCAGAAGAAGAACGCCATACTAACAATAAGTTGGACGATAGAAATCTTGTGCAATTAACGATGAAATAGAAAGTAATGCCGATACCACTGTACTGTGTTGCATACAGAGTGAGTAATAGGGTAATGAAGCCCATGGAACGACCTGCTAGGTAAAAATCAGCAAGGCTGTTTTCCTTTTTTGCCTGTTTTGCCTGTTTTCCCCTATAGCCCAAAAGCAATAAAATAACAAAATACAGGGAAAATACGATGATACCCGTAGTGCTTGATAATAAAGACTCAGTTATTTTCAGCTTCCTTCATTTCAGCATTATTCCATGCAGTACTAAACAATACGCTTGTTATAATACTGATGATGAGAGTCATTACCATGCTATAGAGCAACCATAGCGGCAAGCCAAACCATTGCTGTGTTAGCCACTGTTCAGCGAACCATGGAACCGCTAATAACAAGAGAAAAAGTGTGATGATAAAGCGTGTTAGATAAGATGTTTTTTTCATAATCTGCAAGGGAATTCGGCGTATGTAGTTTATATATCTTACATATAGCCTTACATTTTATTATTCGTGCCTTAGTTGCCAAAGGGAAAAGAACTCGATTTGTCTCTCAAGCCAACCTACAGTAAGACATATCAAGTGCTTTTACCTTATTGCAGTACCGATAAATCAGCCACTTCAATAAACGTATTGCGTAGCTGATTCAGTAATGCCAAGCGATTATTTTTGATTGCTTCATCATCGGTCATCACCATCACATTATCGAAGAAGGTATCAACAGGATCACGCAGTTGTGCCAGTGAGGTTAAGGCAATTTTATAATCGCCTTGCCTAAATAAAGGCAGAACAATCGCGCGCTGGCGCGTTAAGGCAGCAAATAAAGCTTTTTCGGCATCTTCACTGAATAATGCTTCATCAATGGTTTCAGGAGCAGCGCTTTTGAGCTTTTTGAGAAGGTTGCTAATGCGTTTATTCGCCGCAGCAAGTGCGGAGGCTTCATCAAGTTCACGGAAACTAGCAACGGCATGAACACGTTGGTTAAAGTCCAGTGGACGTGAGGGTTTAAGCTTGGCAACGGCATCAATAATATCCGCAGCGATACCTTGATCACGATAATACGCATGAAGACGTTCGAGGATATAGTCGAAGGTTGCATCAATATGGGGTTGTGCATCAACCTTTTCATGTAAGGAGGCTGCTGCAAGGATTAAGAGCTGTTTGATATCGAGATCAAGCTCTTTTTCAATGATAATACGCAATACACCCAACGCCGCACGGCGTAACGCAAAAGGATCTTTTGTGCCTGTCGGTTTTCGTCCAATAGC
>CAYNGN010000244.1:0-4863 GCA_964396615.1 uncultured Thiothrix sp.
TTGTTCAGGCAATGCTTTAGCCACTTGTTTAAAAAAGCCAGCATTTACGGTCGGAGTTCCCCATTTTTCTTCGAACGTACGCAAGTAAAATTTGGCAAAATGCTCCCAATCCGTTTCAGTAGCAGTTGAGCCATCTAAAACACGTAATTGAACACCGCTTTTTTCAACCCGCTTACGCTCTTGGCGAATATTTTTACGTTTTTTTGCGGTGAGTGTTGCTAAAAAGTCATCAAAGCATTGATAGTTTTGATTATGCCAATGAAACTGGCAGTCATGACGGGCAAAAAAACCGTGTCCTTGCTGTTGTAACCAATCGTGCTGTTCAGCAAGAGGGAACAACAAATGTAAACCACTGTATTTTTCCTGCTTGGCAAATTCAACGGCTGTTTCTAATAATACAGGTGCAAGTTGCTCAAAGCGTTCTGCTTGAATCAGCAAACGTTGCCCTGAGGCGGGTGTATAAGGAATTGAAGAAACTAACTTGGGAAAATAAGCCAGCCCTGCTTGTTGATACGCCTCTGCCCATGCATGATCAAAAACAAACTCGCCATAGGAATTATATTTCTCATACAAGGGCATTGCCGCAACCAAAATACCCGCTTCATAAAGCGCAATATGACGTGGCAACCAGCCAAATACTTTCCCCACACAATGATGCTGTTCTAAGGCTAAAAGAAACTCATGACGCAAAAAAGGATTATTATCCTGCACCAATGCATTCCAGCCCTTGGCAGGAATATCAGCAACGCAAGTATGGATAGTAATTTTCACAAAAATAATTTATGGTAGGTATTTATAGGTTTATTGAATATGCGCCAAAATACCATCTAACTCATCAAGATTATTATAGTCAACCACTAGCTTGCCTTTGCCCTTAGTATTGTATTGAATCACTACTTTTGCTCCCAGCTTTGCTGACAAGGATTGTTCTAACTTGATCACATCAGGGGCTTTACTCGGTTGGCGTGGTTCTATCTCATTTTCTTTATCAACCAATCGTTTAACTAAACGCTCGGTTTCGCGTACATTCAGTTCACGCGCAACCACTTTATGGGCTGCTTCAACTTGCTTTGTGCCTTTTAACCCCAATAAAGCTCGCGCATGCCCCATTTCCATATGCCCATTTTCTAAAAAGGCTTTTGTTGGCGGTTCAAGGTCAATTAAGCGTAATAAATTACTAATCGCCGAACGAGAACGCCCAACAGCCTCAGCGGTTTGTTGATGGGTTAAGCCAAATTCGTGAATCAGCCTTTCCATCGCAAGAGCCTCTTCTAAGGGCTTTAAATCTTCACGTTGAATATTTTCAATCAACGACATCGCCGCTGCGGCTTGATCTGTTATATCTCGTACCACGGCAGGAATATCATGTAAACCCGCTAATTGTGCCGCACGCCAGCGTCGCTCGCCCGCAATTAACTCAAAACCCACTTCATCTTTGGTTCGCCGTACCACAATGGGCTGTACAACACCTTGTGCTTTAATGGAATCGGCAAGATCTTGTAATGCTTCAGGATCCATACTCAAACGTGGCTGATATTGCCCTTTTTGAATTTTATCAATCGGCAATGTTCTTAGCATCGAGTCTTTATTGGTTTTAGTATTTCTTGCTTCTTTAGTTGCAGTCAGCAAAATATCGAGACCATTACCCAAACCTAATTTTCTAGACATTGTTTTTATTATCTCCCTATAGAATGACTTTTCTATGCCTCATCATGACGAATAACCTCAGCAGCTAAGGCAAGATACGCTAATGCACCACGTGATGTTTGATCATAGGCTAACACAGGTAAACCATGACTAGGGGCTTCCGCAAGGCGGACATTTCTCGGTATTGCCGTATCATAAAGCGATTCACCAAAATGCTCGGATAATTGACGCGAGACATCTCTCGCTAAATTATTACGTGGATCATACATGGTACGCAAAATACCTGTTATTTCCATATCAGGATTTGCCGATTCACGAATCGTTTCCACTGAACCCAATAAAGCCGATAAGCCTTCTAACGCATAATATTCACACTGCATAGGAATCAATACCCCATCCGCAGCAACCAACGCATTAACCGTTAAAATATTCAGCGAGGGAGGGCAATCAATAATAATGTAGTGATAGCGCTTAGCTAAACGTGACAGTATATCTTTCAATGTATATTCGCGGTTTGTCTCACCCATGAGATTTAATTCAGCAACGGTTACACTGGGACCACCTGCAATCATGTCAACATTCGTATCAGGAATGGATTGTAATACATCAGCAATACTGGCTTCACCCAATAAAAGACTCCCAATAGTTTCATTGGTGTGTTTATCCAAGCCCATCCCTGTAGTTGCATTACCTTGTGGATCAAGGTCAATCAGTAAGACTTTGCGCTTCATAGCCGCTAAAGAGGCTGCTAAGTTAACACTGGTTGTCGTCTTACCTACGCCACCTTTTTGATTGGCAACCGCGATAATTTTAGTCATGTTTTTTTATCTCAATCAAAAACCTGTCAACATCCAAGGAGGGAATGCTTAGCTTTACTTCAATAGCACGATATTCTTGTGGCAGACTTTCAAGTTCATCCGCAGGATAACGTCCTTTCATTGCATAAAGCGTACCCATCGTACTCAGATGATGCGCTGTCAAATGCACAAAGTTCTGTAGGGAAGAAAATGCTCGACTGATAATAGCGTCAAATGGCTGCTTAGGCGACCATTTTTCAACGCGAGCATGGACAACACGCACATTTTTCAAGCCCAGCTCGATCACTGCTTGTTGCATAAAGCGTGTCTTTTTGCCATTAGTGTCTAATAAGGTCATGTATTTTTCAGGATGCACAATCGCCAGCGGAATACCTGGCAAACCTGCGCCACTGCCCACATCTAAGCAGTGCTGATAATGAATATACGGTAACACGGAAAGGCTATCTAATATATGTAATGGCAACATGTCTTCAGCAGTACGAATCGCTGTTAAATTAAACACGTTATTCCAGCGTAGCAATAACGTTATATAGCATTCAATTTGTGCATATTGCGCATCATTTAATGCCAACGGTATACCTAGCGCTAAAGACTCAATGCCTGTTTTTATCGCTTCATGTGTTACCGTTACTTGCCCTTTCATACGACACGCTTTTTTAAATAAATTAATAAAATAGAAATAGCGGCAGGTGTAATGCCTGAAATACGTGATGCTTGTCCAATAGTCGCAGGGCGATGTGTACTTAGCTTTTGTTGCACCTCATTTGATAAACCACTGATCGTCGTATAATCCATATTAATCGGTAAGGCTTTATCTTCATGACGTTGCTGTCTTGCCACTTCATCTTTTTGGCGTTCAATATAACCTGCATATTTTATTTGCACTTCAACTTGCGCAGCAACCGCTTTACTGCTTACCGCAGAACCTGCTTTTTCAAGTGTCATTAACGACTGATAAGTCACATCAGGACGACGTAGTAATTGATCAAGATGATATTCTCGACTCAACTTACCTCCAAAAACACGCTCTGCTTGTGCATTACTCACATCATCAGGACGAATAAACACTGTTTGCAAGCGTTGCATTTCACGCTCAATTTGTTCACGTTTTTGGCAAAAATACCCCCAACGTTCATCACTCACTAATCCCAATTGATAGCCTATTTCTGTTAGACGCAAATCAGCATTATCTTCACGTAACAGTAGACGATACTCTGCTCGACTGGTAAACATGCGATACGGTTCTTGCGTCCCATTAGCCGTTAAATCATCCACCAGCACACCCATATAGGCTTCACTACGCTTTATCACCCAAGGCGGTTTGTCTTGTACCTGTAAAGCAGCATTAGCGCCTGCAAATAAACCTTGTGCGCCAGCTTCTTCATAACCTGTTGTACCATTGATTTGACCCGCAAAAAATAAGCCATGAATAAAACATGTTTGTAACGTTGGCAATAGATCACGTGGATCAAAAAAATCATATTCAATGGCATAGCCTGGACGGGTAATATGGGCGTTTTCAAAGCCTTTAATTGAACGAATAAACGCACATTGCATATCAAATGGCAAACTGGTCGAGATACCGTTAGGATAAACTTCATAGGTATCTAAACCTTCTGGCTCCACAAAAATTTGGTGCTGATTGCGCTCAGCAAAACGCACGACTTTATCTTCAATTGAAGGACAATATCGGGGAGCAACACCTGTAATCTCGCCCGTAAACATCGGTGATTTATCTAAACCTGCACGAATAATGTCATGCGTAGTTTCATTGGTATAGGTAATGTGACAGGACACTTGAGGCGGGTGATCTTCTCTTACGCCCAAAAAGGAAAACACAGGCGTTGGTGTATCACCTTGTTGCTCTTGCAATTGCGTGTAATCAATAGTGCGACTATCAAGACGTGCAGGCGTACCTGTTTTCAAACGTTCAACACGAAAAGGTAAAGCTCTTAAACGCTGCGCGAGAGCAATAGACGGAGGATCTCCTGCACGTCCACCACTATGATTCGATTGACCAATATGGATCTTTCCTCCAAGGAACGTACCAACGGTTAATACCACAGCCTTAGCAGCAAACTTAAGCCCCATTTGCGTAATCACCCCCACCACTTGATCATTTTCTATAATCAAATCATCAACACTTTGCATAAACAGATCAAGATTTGGCTGTTGCTCAACCGTGTTTCTAATCGCATTTTTATAACGCACACGATCTGCTTGCGCTCTGGTTGCTCTAACAGCTGGGCCTTTACGCGCATTTAAGGTTCTAAACTGAATACCACCTTGATCAGCAGCCTGTGCCATTGCGCCACCTAGTGCATCTATTTCTTTGACCAGATGCCCTTTGCCAATGCCTCCGATAGCCGGATTGCAACTCATCTGGCCCAGCGTTTCT
>CAYNGN010000245.1:0-4860 GCA_964396615.1 uncultured Thiothrix sp.
TGCGTGAGTTGTTTTTTAGATAAGGCGATTGGGTAATATAAAGCACACTCCCTTGCAGTTGTTTCATTTTTTCTAACATCAGAATTGATTTGCCGCTGCCTGCTGACCCTGCAAGAATCAGCGGAGGCGTTAAGTGATAGATTGCTTGTTGTGATGCATCAAAGGAAATCACTTTATCCAGTAATTGCACGCGTTTTTCATTGACTTGTAAGTGTGTGAGCGCTTGTTGCTCGGCTTGTGTGTCTTGTAGTGACTGTATGCTAGGAAGTTTATTTTCATCAATATGGCTTCCTTGGCGTAGGAAGCGTGATTTAGCATAATCATGGTTAGGGATATATTCGAGCAGTAAGAGATAGGTTTGTTGCTGATGAGTATGCAGGGAAAATAAAATGCGATTGGTGCGATCAAGACGGGCGCTATATAAGTTTTTTTTTAATTTTTTGACATCTGCTGAGCGAAAATCATCGTGTTCCAGTCGCTTTTCTAGTTTTGCATAGCCTGCTATTTCATCGGTTGCTATGTTGTTATAAATTAGGATACGCATAGCTGATACTCAACAGAATTTTAGAAGAATGCAATCAACGCTAAATACGTTTTCAATGTCAATAAGGTTGAATTATGAATAAAAATCAAGCTTTCCTCTATTGAAACCTTACAGTTGGTCTATTGTTCGTTGCGATCTAGTGAATAAGCCTGAATAGCCGTTGCGTTTCTGGTGAAAAAAGTAATCTTGCTATTTAAGTTATTTGCTCCACCTGACAATGCTGCATAGCCTGTCCAGTTGCCATTGAGGGCATCACAATTAGTGACGGTTGTATTAACACGATAGAGATTATAGAAATCATTAATCAATGAAACGCTGCCATCATAAATACAATCTAGAGAGCTTCCACCTGTTAGATGACCTGTATTGGCAATTCTATGGCTAATCGTAATACCTTGAGTGTTTGTTGCTTCGTAATCACCAACAAGTTGTGCAATAGAAGAGTTATTGCTATAGGTATTATCATAACGCAAGGTAAAAACACCCGTGGGACTGCCTTGATAGGATTCTTTGAGGATTAATTGTAGACCCTCTACCAGAGTGCCATCTAGTTGGGTGGTAATGGTCGTTGCATCATTAAAATAGCGAAGGCCTTGTATGGCTTGTGAGGTAATTTTCCCAGAAACACCTAAGCCTACATTTTGAATAATGCCGCCATTGAGGTTGATTCTACCTTCAGTAACTTGTGATGTACTACCATTATTAGGGTAAACCCAGAATATCTCCCCCGCCTCCGTAACAACACCTGCTACATTGGACGTAAAGTCAGATTGAGCCGATTTATAGGTACCAAGCCAAAGGCCGCCAACACGTCCCTGTGTTTGTGTTGATCCCGCATTATTGAGGCTGTTATCACTATTACCACCGCCACAATTAGTGATTGCAGCAAGAGAAAGAATAACAATAAAAACAGACATCACTGGTTTTGTGGATAACGTCATTTAGCAACTCCAAAATAAAGACTAAATGGCGAGGATGATAATTACTTATTGTTTTTCTAGTGCGTCATCATAGGATGAGCATCAAGCAATATCTGATAAGAGGCTTGCATAGTGTGCTAGGTAAATCGTTGCACAAATAAGAAGCTGGTCATGTGTGTTATTTTTTAATCAACAGCATGTTTGAGTGTAGCGAGTTCTGTTGAGTTTAAAAATAATCCACATGACTGGCTGGATGTATCGCTAAGCTATTTTTTTTCTGGACAATTATGAGTACAAATCTTATGTGGAACGATTCGACCACCGCAAGAAGTGTAACAACTATTATAACGCGGCTTACAGCTACAATCGGAAGTACAACTTGCTTGATGGCGCTGTGTTTCTGAGGCGAGTGTTGGTTTTGTTGGATGCATGGGGGCTTGTATTGTTGCTGTATATTTCAAATCACGCAGCTCACGTTTAACTTCGTTTTGGCGTGTACAGTAATAGGAGTCTTGCTTGCAGCGCTTGCTATAGACATCATAATCCATTTCTAAGCGTGTGAGCTGATGATGGCGTTCGCGTTTTTCTAAATCATAATGCTTTTTCTCAGCAATATAGAGTTCTAGTTTATTGACATATTCTTTTTCTTGTACAGGAAGCGAGAGATTTGCCATGTGACTTGCTTTTAACAGACAAGATTGTTTCCTCGTATCACAACTATTTTGGCAAGCATTAAGCTTTGTATCACATTGTCTTAAACAAGAAAGTGCATGAGGGGTGCTAGGGGGAACATACTCATTGTGTGTGGTATAGGTTGGTCCACATGAGCCAAGGAATAATGTACTTACCATTAGCAAAAATGAAAAAATAATAGATTTGTTAATCATGATGTTGTGCGCCCGTAGAAGTTGGATATTGTTAAGTAATGGAATAATGATATTCCGTTGTGCTTATAAAATATCCTGTTATCAGTTTATAAATACCATCTAGTGCTAAATTATGCCGCAAATCAGCAGAGTAACAGTAATATTTATTTGTTCAGAGCAAATAAATGATGGAAAGTTTCATCAGTACAAAAAGGAGTAGGTGTAATTAATGGCAAAAATAAATATTCTAGATTGTACGCTTCGGGATGGTGGTTATGTTAATAATTTTGCCTTTGAAGATGCGCATATATTTAGTATTATCAATCATCTACAGTTATCAGGCATTGATATTATCGAATGTGGTTTTTTGGATAGTTTACAAGGAAAAGCGAAAAATCTGACTCGATTTGACCGTTGTGAAACTATTAATAATATATTGAGTAAACTACCTGATAATCACAACTCTTTATTAGTGGCAATGATTGAATTCGGTAAGGTTGATATTGATCACTTGCCCCCTGTGACTGATGCAAAAAATGAAATTAAGGGCATTCGTCTTTCTTTTCATAAAGCAGATTGTTTAAAAATATTTGAATATGCGACTAAGATTATTGATAAAGGCTATCAGCTTTTTATTCAACCTATTGCCACCGAGCTTTATTCTGATAAGGACTTGCTGGAACTGATTCATCGTTGCAATGCCTTAGCAATTGATTCTATGTATATTGTTGATACACATGGCTCAATGATGCGAGATAATCTGCGGCGGATATACTATCTTTTTCAGCACAATTTGAATGAATCTATCCGTCTTGGCTTTCATTCGCATAATAACTTGCAACTGTCTTATTCAAATGCCATTGATTTCATTGAAATTTCCCAAGGTTCACAACGGGATGTTGTGCTTGACTCCTCCATTTATGGCATGGGGAGAGGTGCAGGGAATCTTAATACCGAATTACTCGCTGATTACATCAATAAGCGTATAGACAATTGTTATAAAATTGAGCCTTTATTAGAGGTGGTTGATGAATACTTGGTGGCGATTTCACGTGAAAATCATTGGGGCTATTCATTAGAGCATTTCCTTTCAGCTTCTGAGCATTGTCATCCAAATTATGCGTCCTATCTCATTAATCGCAAACATCTTTCTATTGTTGAAATTAAAAAACTCTTAGCGCTCATTCCTGATGACGAACGTCAAGAAGTTAATAAAGGGTTGATAAAAAATATATATATTAACTATAAAGAAAGCAAGAAGCTGCCGTTAAGAGACTTACCCACATGTTTTTTTCATAAGCGAATTTTATTGCTGGCTTCAGGAAAAAGTATTGCGAGTAGAAAAGAAGCTGTGCTGATGCATAGAAAGAAAAATGATTCTCAGGTGGTAAGTCTTAATCATATCAATCCTTATATTAGTTGTGATTTTATTTTTTTTTCCAACCAGTTACGCTACGATGAGTTCTGTGAGGTTGTTGATATTGAGCGTCTTATTGTAACGTCAACGATTAAAGTTAGATCAAATCATGAAGCATGTTATGTACTTGATTATAAAAAACTGTATGAACATAATTCAATCTGTGTTGATAACGCTACTATTTTAATAATGAATCTGCTTTTATTGAACGATGTGCAAGAGGTGAGTATTGCAGGGCTTGATGGTTATGCTTTGAACGATGAAAATCCCTATAGTTATGCGGAATACAATAGAGTGCTTGATGATGAGGCGTTGGAAAGAATTAATGCTAATTTAGTGCGATCCATTAAAATAATTTCACAGCAACTACATATTAGTTATTTAACACCTTCACAATTTAAACGTCATTCTAAACAAAAAATCATTGGTGTTATTCCGTCACGTTTTGCCTCAACTCGCTTACCTGGCAAACCGCTTAAAGATATTGCAGGGTTGCCAATGATTGTTCATGTGTTGAAACGAGCGCAGATGTCAAACATGCTGGATGAGGTTATTGTGGCAACGGATGATCAGCGTATCTTTGATGTAGTCGAAGCATATGGAGGTAAAGCGATGATGACGGACTTATCACATAGCAATGGCTCAGAACGAATGTATGAAGTGTCACAAAGCATTGTTGGAGATGTTTTTGTAGTGATCAATGGCGATGAAGCGCTGCTTAGACCTGAGCATATTGATCAAGGCGTTGAAGGCATACTTGCTTCAGATGCACCTGTTTCGCTGTTATATAATAGGTTTAAGACTAAAAACTCTCCATCAGACTTTAAGGTAGTACTCAATAACGCTAATGAGGTTATGTATATTTCACGTAATGATATTCCATCTGATGCAAGGCATGACGTTTCACATCGTTATAAGGCTTATCACGTGATGTCGTTTACCAAAGAATTTTTGGATACTTATGCAACATTGGCACAAACACCTCTGGATAAATACGAATCTCATGAGTTACTACGTGTACTAGAAAATGGCTATAAAATTCAGGGGATTGAAGTTGATAGTAGTGCAATTAGCGTTGATACACCTGATGACTTGGCTTATGTTCGGCGTGTG
>CAYNGN010000246.1:0-4314 GCA_964396615.1 uncultured Thiothrix sp.
GAAGGTTATAAGGTCTTTATAAAATCAACTACCAAAGCAGGAAAACCCCTATACCACGTAAGAATCGGCACCTATAAAGATAAAGCAGCCGCTCAACAAACACAAAAAGACATGAAGCAACGCTATAAACGCAATGCTTATGTTAATAAAAGCCGCATTGTTGATCGTTAGTTCTAGCTCACTCACTAAAACGATGCTCTGTAATATGCCAATCCACCTCATCGCATTTTAAAACTAAGCATGAGGGACCTCCACGTGTACGTGTGCTACCTGCAGCCCCTGGGTTAACCACCCAAGGCTGCTGACTCTTATCTTGCAACATGGTATGAGTATGCCCATAAACAATGACTCTCGCATTAGGATGCGCTTTTCGTAAAGAATCATGGCAAGGCTTACTCATACCATGTAAATGACCATGTTCAACAACAATAGATCCTGATTTTAGCTCAATTTTTGTTTGCTGAGGCAAGCTATCACCATGTAGATATGCATCATTATTACCAGCAACAGCATATACCTTACCTTGCTTCGGCTGCATGACTTCCAATACTGACTCACCACACACATCACCTGCGTGAATGGCATAATCACACTGGCGAATAAGAGCGGCAATACGTTCATCTAAAACAGCATGAGTATCAGAAATAATAGCAATAGAAGTTTTCATCGTCATGTCATACACATTACTTATTGATAAGGGTTAATATTTATTATTTACACGAATTATCATGACAACTATCCGCATCATGTCCATCATCCTGACGCTCGTCATCAACACGTAAAGCCTCTTTTTTTAGTTGTTCTGCTTTAATATTATGTGCTTCTACTTCTGCTTTATAACGCATATCAATAATATCTTTACGTTCTTCATACCGTTTTTCCGCTGCATTCTCTGCTACAGGAACAGATTGTTCACCAAATAAAACATGTAACATAAAACGCCCACCAAATTTGAGTAATTCAAGGTCATCATTACAAATCTTATCAAGCTCTGCTTGACCTAATGTAAAAATCTTACTGAAAGAAGGACTTTGGATAAAACGCTTAAAACGATCAAGGTCATAAGAAGCCATAAAGAATAACTGTAAACTCAACTCAGAAGGCTTACCAATAGAAGGCCCTCCTGATTTCTTTTTCAGCATTAAACGCATCCAGTCTCTATTATACTCTTCGTAAATATCAACGCCTTGTTCAGCCGTAAATTCTTTTACTGTTTGCGTTTTATCTTCATCCCAGCCTTTGCAATGCTCTTCTTTATTTTTAAAGTGTATAAAATGCTCGTCTGATGTACCTTGATCATGTTTAGCCAGTGACCCCAAACCATAGAGACGGCAAGAAGACGGCCTATCCTCATAAACACTACACCCTTCTTCACGGACAAATAAACAAGCCCCTTCATTATCAGTACGCATTTTGATACCTGGTATACCATGCGCATCCATTTCAAAAGGAACGGTATGATTTTTTAAGAATTCTTCTGATGACATATCCAAATGCTGTCGTAAACGCAAAACATCATAAGGAGTGAGAGTCAAATCTGTATGTTTGCAACAGGCATTAAAACAAGAGATGTCTTTATGACAACGAAAGGTAAACATTGTCTCTGGTTGCATAATTTCAGGTACCAAGGTACTTTGCATCTCTTCAGGGATATCCATCTTTTCCGTACTCATCATATTCTCTCTGTTTTTTAGTAGAGGCGGCATAATACACAGTAGCAACTCAATCACAATATCAATTAGTTATCGTAAGGGAAATTATAACTCAGCACATAAAAAATCCGCGTATCTTGCGATACTCGGATTTTTTATTCACACAAAGAACCTAAGCTGTTCTAGTTGTTACTACCCCAACTACGTTCTTAAACTCAAGCTATTTATTACTTAAATAGCTTAGACTTATCAACTAAGTCTTTATGAGCGCGTTTGAACACTGTCCATTCTTGCGTATCTTTATCATAGATAGAGTTTACAAAACAATGCCAGTTTTCTTCATCAACGTAGTTGTGATCAGTTCTGTAGTAGAAACCAGGGTAACGTGATTCTTTACGGAACTCGATATGCTTCAAATGCGCTTCTGCAGTGAGGATACGGTGATAGTTCTCCCAAGCACGTAGAAGCTCGTGAAGGTCTTTCGCACGCATTTTCTTCGCGTCTTCCTTCAGCATATCCAGCTTCTCTCCAGCAACCACTAACATCTGTGCGTTTGTCTGGTAGTAAGTTGCAACACCCGCAACATACTCATCCATAATTTTCTGCAGACGGAACTGCAACATACGCGGTGTGATGTAATGAGGATTAATATCAATCGCTGTTGAGTAATCTTTATGCTCAAGGTAAGTACGAACGGGCTGATAAAGTGCTGAAACAAGCTCATCAACAGGCGTATCAAGCTCTGGTGTAAAGTCTTTATTATCAATACAGTACTGAATCATGGATTTAGCCGCTAAACGACCTTCAGCATGTGAACCTGAAGAGAACTTATGACCCGAAGCACCCACACCATCACCTGCAGTAAACAGACCATTAACGGTTGTCATACCACGGTAGCCCCAGTTCCAACCTGATGGTAAGTGACCAGGTACTTTATCGGCTTCAGCATGTTCTTCTGCTGTTGGCGCACCAACGTCCGTAGGACCCGAAACCCAAATACCACAACAACCCGAGTGAGAACCTAGTAGATACGGCTCAGTAGGCATCAGCTCAGAGTTTTTCTTCTCAGGCTCAATGTTTTCACCCACCCAAATACCACATTGGCCAACACACATGTCAAGGAAATCTTCCCATGCTTCAGCTTCAAGGTGCTTAACTTCTTTTGGCGATAATGTTTTACGAAGGTTAGCAAGTGCCGTCACAGTATCCATATACATGGGACCGCGACCTTCTTTCATTTCCTTCAGCATTAAATGGTTACGTAAGCAAGATGCTGGAACGGCTGCCTGACCATAAGGAGGGTAGTCGTTAAGCATTTCTTTGTTACGATCCATATAGATCTCACCGAATGCGTTTGTTGCTGTTGCTTTGAAAAGCAAGAACCACGCACCCACAGGACCATAACCGTCTTTAAAACGAGCTGGAACGAAACGGTTTTCCATCAATGTAAGCTCAGCACCTGCTTCTGCTGCCATTGTGTAAGTAGAACCCGCATTCCATACGGGATACCAAGCACGACCTTGACCTTCACCCACTGAACGCGGACGGAAGATATTGACACAACCACCCGCAACTAAAAGAATTGCTTTTGCAGTATAAACATACACTTGATCGTCACGTACTGAGAAGCCAACGGCACCTGATATGGTATTTTCTTTGTTCTTGTCATTAATCAACTTAACAATAAAAATACGCTCTTGAATGTTGTCCATGCCGATGGCTTTCTTTGCAGCTTCTGCAACAATCCACTTGTAAGACTCACCATTGATCATGATTTGCCATTTACCCGAACGTACCGGTGTGCCACCTTCAACAAGAAGTTTGCCACCTTCGTTTGGCCAACGTGCACCATCAACACGCGTACCATCAGCAAGTGTTTTCCAAATAGGCAGACCCCACTCTTCAAAAAGATGCACAGAGTCATCAACATGGCGACCTGTATCGTAGGCTAAATCATCACGGGTAATACCCATAAGATCGTTTGATACCATACGTGTGTAATCTGCTGGATCTTGCTCATTACCAATATACGTATTGATTGCGGATAAACCCTGTGCAACGGCACCCGAACGATCCATCGCTGCTTTATCAACTAATTTAACTGAAAGATCATGACCGTCTTTCTTCGCTGCATCTAACCAAGGCATCAACTCATAGGCTGTACCACATGCTGCCATTCCGCCACCGATGATAAGAATATCAACGTTTTCTTCTATTACTTCTGGATCTCCAAATGTACCTGCCATTTGTATTTTCCTCTTAATTTAATGTTCTATTTTCTCAATATAAAGACACTACAACCCTGCTCTTCTTCCTTGAAAGAAGTAAGGATCTGCTATCTTTGATATTCTAAAGCTTCACTCTGAAACTCATGCATGTGTCAAACTTATTTTTCAAAGGCTCGACTATTCTTGAGCACATTGATTATATTATTATTTAACTAATACAGATAAGTTCGCTACGATCACCTGGCTTCTGTACACCACCAAGATTAAAGAAGCCAGCTTCGCCAATTTTAGACATATCAGCTTCTGCTTTACCTTCATAAGGCTGAATTGAACCTTCAGGTGTCGTACGGATTGGGAATTTGAAACGCTTCATCGTTCCATTACGGAATTTGATCGTCCACATAATAGAGTCCGCACCACGAAGAGGCTGCACT
>CAYNGN010000246.1:4324-4852 GCA_964396615.1 uncultured Thiothrix sp.
GTACAGAACCACCTAGAGGAACGATATCAGCATAATGACGTGCTTCAATGGCATTCTGAGGACAGATTTTAACGCAAGAATAACATTCCCAGCACTGATCTGGCTCTTGGTTAAACGCTTTCATTGCATGGCCTGTTTCAGAGCCATCAACGTCAAGCTTCATTAAGTTATGTGGGCAGATATACATACAAGCAGTTCTATCACCACCTTTACAACCATCACACTTGTCTGTTCGTACAAACGTTGGCATAAATTACTCCTAGAGTTTTATTTTAGTTACATAACAATTCCTGCATACATTTAAAATCACGTGAATAATGTACGCAGAAAAAAATTTTACAAGAATTAAAGTCTATTTGCTATTTAGCAGAATGACCTGACATCTTAATTTCTACTTTATCTTCGTCTTTGATACCTGCGTAATAAGCACGGAGGATTTTTAATACTTCAGGACGTGAGAATTTTTCAGAAACCTCTTCATTCTCTGATAATGCCTTACGCAATTTAGTCCCTGAAAGTAACATACGA
>CAYNGN010000247.1:0-4852 GCA_964396615.1 uncultured Thiothrix sp.
CCTTAATACAATCACATTTTTCCCATGAGACACAGCAGTTGATGGACTATACTGCTTTGCTATCACCGCTTGATAGTTTTGAACAGATGGTCAGGCAGTTTTTTCAACAGCAGGGTAAGGGGTTAAATGTAACCGTGCCTTTTAAGTTGGAAGCATGGGATTTATGTGATGAGCTGAGTGACTATGCTCAGCAAGCAGGAGCGGTTAATACCTTAGTTTATCGGGATGATGGTAGTATTTATGGTACAAATACTGATGGGCTTGGCATTGTACGTGATTTGATGGTGAATAATGGTGTTACTTTGCAAGGTAAGCGCATCCTTATTTTAGGTGCTGGTGGCGCTGTACGAGGTGTTTTACAACCCATTATGCAACAACAACCAGAGCAGGTTTTTATTGCAAACCGTACAGCTGTAAAAGCAGAGCAATTAGTTGAACATTTTGCATTCTTTCAATCAGCGATAAGTACACTGAGTGGTGGTGGTTATGAAGAGATTCCTTTGCAACCTTTTGATCTTATTATTAATGGTACTTCCTCGAGTCTCAATGGAGTACTACCACCTATACCTGTGGAGTGTTGTCAAGATACGCAATGCTGTTACGATATGATGTATTCCGATAAGCCGACTCCCTTTGTGCAGTGGGGGCGAGATAATCATGCTGTCTTATCACTTGATGGACTTGGAATGCTTATTGAGCAGGCCGCGGAGTCTTTTAAACTTTGGCGAGGTATTAGACCTAATACAGCGCCTGTATTTCATTTGTTAAGACCATAAAGTCTTGTTGTACATCTTCCCTTTATAAAGAAAATAATTATGCAGCGCGCTCTGGATGTCCTCAAAACAACCTTTGGTTATCAAGCTTTTCGGCATAATCAAGCCGATATTATTCAAGCTGTTTTAGATAATAAAGATGCCTTTGTCTTGATGCCAACAGGAGGGGGAAAGTCATTATGCTATCAAATCCCTGCCTTAGTGCGTGAAGGCGTTGGTATTGTTGTCTCGCCATTGATTGCACTTATGCAAGATCAAGTGGATGCTTTGTCTCAGCTCGGAATTCGTGCTTCTTTTATCAATTCATCACAAAGTATTATAGAGCAGGAGTGGGTAGAAGAGGCATTACAGCGGGGTGAAATTGATATTCTTTACGTCGCCCCCGAGCGTCTATTGCAAGAGTCAACACTGCGTTTATTAGATTATTGTAAATTATCTTTATTTGCCATTGATGAAGCGCATTGTGTTTCCCAGTGGGGGCATGATTTTAGACGTGAGTATCAACAACTTTATATTCTTGCTGAGCGTTATCCTCATGTGCCACGACTTGCATTGACCGCCACAGCTGATGCAAAAACCCGTGAAGAAATTATTAAGCAATTAAACCTTCATCAGGCAGAAAACTATGTCAACAGTTTTGATCGTCCGAATATTCATTACTCAATTACTGAAAGTAGTGGTAATGCACGTGCAAAATTATTGACATTTATTGCTACTGATCATGATGGGCAAGCAGGTATTGTTTATTGTTTGTCACGTAAAAAAGTAGAAGCTACAGCAGAGTGGTTAATGCAGCAAGGGCATAATGCTTTGCCTTATCATGCGGGTTTATCAGCGGATGTCCGACGCGTTAATCAACAGCGTTTTTTACGTGAAGAGGGTATTATTATTGTGGCTACCATTGCGTTTGGCATGGGAATTGATAAGCCAGATGTGCGTTTTGTTGCCCATTTAAGCTTGCCGAAAAACATCGAGGCTTATTATCAGGAGACAGGGCGAGCAGGGCGTGATGGTAAACCTGCCTATGCATGGATGAATTATGGCTTACAAGATGTCATCTTATTGCGTCAAATGCTCGATAACTCTGATGCTGATGAACTATTCAAACGTATTACCCAGCAAAAATTACAAGCATTATTAGGCTTGTGTGAATTAGCCACTTGTCGGCGACAGGCAATTCTTGCTTACTTTGATGAGCAAATGCAAGAGCCATGTGGTAATTGCGATAATTGTAAAAACCCACCTGAAACATGGGATGCAACCGTAGCAGCGCAAAAAGCATTATCCTGTGTGTATCGTACTGAGCAGCGTTTTGGTGTGGCGTATATTATTGATGTTTTAGTGGGTAAAACAGATGAACGTATCATACGCAATGGTCATGACAAAGTGAGTACATGGGGACTTGGTCAAGACCTAAAACAGGTGGAGTGGCGCGGTTTATTTCGGGAGCTTATTGCGCTTAATTTTCTGCGGGTAGATATGGAATATGGTTCGATTAAGTTAACCGAAAAATCAAGACCATTATTGCGTGCCGATGTTGTTTTTATGGCGCGTAAGCAGCGTAAAGTAGAAAAAACAAGTAAAACAGCGACGAAAAATACAACAGCAAAAATACGTTCCTTTGATGTTGTGCTGCGGGAAAATTTGCGTCTATTGCGTAATCGTTTGGCAGATGAGCAAGATGTCCCTCCTTATGTTATTTTTCATGATTCTGCCTTAGATGAAATGGCAAACAAGCGTCCTGCGAGTGATCAAGCCTTTCTTGCTATTACAGGAGTAGGTAAGGTTAAACTTGATCGTTATGGTGAGGCATTTATGGGGTTATTAAAGCAACATGAATTGCCTGAATTGTTAAAGAATAATCTTAGCGATACCGTTAATGAATCGCTGTGGTTATATACACACGTTAAATCAATTGAGGCTATTGCTGAAGAGCGTGGGCTTAAACTAATGACGATCTATGGGCATATGGCTGATGCAATTGGAATGGGACTTATTGGTTTTGATGAGGTGGTATCAATAGGGATTGATGAACGCGATGAAATTGAAGCAATGATTTCTTATTTGAACATAAGTAGTGGGGATGCAATGAAGCCATTGTTTGATGCATTGGATGAGCAGTATAATTATGGCTTGTTAAAGTGTGTATTGATGGCAATGGAGCGTTAGGTTGTTATGCTCATATCACTTTTGGAAGTCTTTTCTCGCTTTACTTTCTAGGGCATTAGTGAGTAATTGTTTTTGTTTAAAGCGCTTTCGGTTCATTGGTGGTGTTGATCTCATCAGCATAAGACCAATAACCGCAGATAAAGAAACGGCAATTACAAGTTTGGGTAAGAGTGCTTTCCAGGTAATATTAGCAAAGATAGGTGCTTCTGTGACAGTAGCGGTCACCCATAACAAAATACTGGTGAGGCTAATAATAACAGCAGCATAAAGCAGTATCCCTCCAAATTGACTTACCTTTTTCCACTGTTTTTGTGTTTCTATTATCTTTTTTACATAGCGTGTTTTGGTCATGGTTAATTGCTTATTAGCAATGGTGTCAAGTTGCCTGATGATTTTTTTACTAATGTTTTCAACGTTACACAGTACAGGATATGTTTGATGGCTCAATAATGCTTGATAAGATTGAAAGTTGTTGTTAAATAGTGCTTCTTTGTCGAATTCATCGGGGAGTTCTGTTTGATAAAAATGACTTGCTTGCCATTGTTCATAGGTGTATTTTTTTATTTGTTTGAGTTTTTCTATATGAAAGCGTAAAAGCAGGCTTTGTATATTCTTGTAGGGCTGCAAGAGTTTATCAGTTTGTGTGTAGATATAGTATAAGGGATTATGTCTAATAAGCTTTTGCAACATAATTTGCTGTTTATAAGAGGCTTCTACAAAGCAGTTGAATTGTACTAATTCAAAAATAGATTGAGGTTGCTCTTGCTCTGTTGGAGAAAATTTAATGACGGTTTGCATACTTTCTAATGCTTCTTTATTTTTACCAAGGATGAGTTGAGTATAAGCAAGATAGCGTAGTATTAAGTTCGTTAGTGGGCTTTTTTCTTGTAAGGCGTAGTCAGCAGCTTGTATCAACTGTTGTTCTGCTTTCTGCATATCTTGCTCAAGATGAAAGTATAGCCATGCTATGTCAAATGCTATCCAAAAGTTGCTTGGGTTGGCTTTTGTTTGTCTGTGTAGTTTGACCTTTAGATCATTTATTTGCTTGCTGAAGTCCGATTTTAAGGCATCTTGCAATGAACTATGTAAACTAACGGCTTCTTGATCTTGGCTACTATGGGGGGCATGTCTATAAGCCTTGTAGTATTCCGAGCGAGCCTGTTTGAGTTCTCGGCTTTTAGTGGCAATGGTTGAGGTGGTTTCAAGTAACTCTATTTCAAGTGATTTTAGAGTATCGGTGTTTAATTTTTCTTGTGTTAGTTTGTAACACAATGCTTGTTGTAATGTGTTGTTGGTTTGTTGTTGGTTTAAGCCTAATAAATAGGCATGAGATTCAAGATAAAGACGTAGGAAGCCATAGCGTGGCTGACAAAGTATATCCGTTATATTATGCCTTATTGGGGTGTCGTTATTATTGATAACGTATGCTCTATTATTATGGACGCTCATAAGGAAAATCTTATAGGTACTTGGAATAAACTAATATCTTTAGAGGTATAAAGTTCGTTTTTTGTAGGATAAGTGGTGGTTTATGAAGATAATAAAATGGATGTGATTGAGATTGAGCAACATCAGCAGTTACTAAGAAACTGTTCTCGATGTTCTAATATGATAGGGCCTGTTATAACAGGTAATCCGATTCAAACACGCATTATGTCTGTTTGTCAAGCACCTGGTATTCGTGAAGGTGAGCTTCAGCGTCCTTTTGCATGGACGGCGGGAAAAACATTGTTTAAATGGTTTGAACAAATAGGTGTTGACGAAAAAACCTACAGAAATCATATTTATATGGCTGCTGTTTGTCGTTGCTTTCCTGGTAAGAAAGCAAAAGGTGGAGATCGGGTACCGACTATGGGTGAGGTGAAAAATTGCGCACCTTGGTTGCAAGCCGAGTATCAATTATTACAACC
>CAYNGN010000248.1:0-4838 GCA_964396615.1 uncultured Thiothrix sp.
AATTTTCCATTAATGCGAACTATCAATCTAGCTGTGCGTGTTGCCGCTTACCCACGAGAAAAAACGCAACCCTTAGCTTTTAGAATAGATGTCTCTTTGTGGCGGGAATTATTACGTTTATCTGTACACAATACATAGATTGTGTTAATTTCGGTATTGTGTACAGATAAACGTAACCATAAGGGGTTAAACATGAAGAAAAAATTAAATAAAGGCGGCAGACCACGCATACCCGAACACTTAAAGAAAAAGTCAACAACTTCAGCTATTCGTCTGCCAAACATATCACTAGATGCTATTCGTTTAGTCGCTAAAGCAATAGAATCAGGTGCAATAACCAGTGATGAAGTAATCAATTTCATCAACAGTAAAGGAGCATAGGCATGGGAACTATGAAATATCCAAAGATAAACGCGGCAGACGTTAAGTATCAAGCCCGTGGTTTATGGGAGCAAATACTACCCTCTATGGGCATCAGTAATGATTACACAACACGCGGCATACAATGCCCTTGCCCTATGTGCGGTGGTACTGATCGCTATAAATTCGATGGTGGTCTTGCTGGTAAAGATGGCGCGTCATTATCTCAATATCCTGATGCTATTTACTATTGCCGCCATTGCGGTGCTGGAAGCGGCATTGACCTGATAACCAACCTGACAGACTTAGGCTTCAAGGATTCATTAAGAGCCGTTGATAAATGGTTGAATGGCGATACATCAATGACTAGCAGAAACGCTACTTATGCGCGATCTGATGCACCGAAACCACAACAGAAGACAAACTACACGGGACGTATTAATGCGCTTAATAATATCCGCAAATATACTAGCCGCACGCCAACCAAGGCGGGAGCAAAGTATTTAATCAGTCGTGGGCTTGGTGCGTTTGCTGAAAAGCGTGTCGATAACATCCAGTATGGTGATGTTTATTATTCAATAGATAGAGGCTATCTATCATCCAACGATAAACCATTATCATTCGCTGCTTTAATCGGTTTTATGAGTTACTGGAATGAGTCAGGCAACGGCACAAACGCCACTCAAATATATTTAGAACCTGAAAAAATAGAACCACTTTGTGATGCCGTGAGCTATGAGTTCAAAAAGAAAAAGTTATTTGCGAGTACCAGCGATGATGGTCTGAATGGTCGTGCAGTTTGGTTTTCAAATAAAGGCGCTAATGTTGTGCATGTTGGTGAGGGTATAGAAACAATGCTTGCTGTAGCTATGCATAAAAGAACGCTTTCTGTAGCGGCTTGCTGTATAGCCAGCAATCTAGCTAATTTCGTGATACCCGCGCATGTGCGATCCTTAGTAATTTGGGCTGATAAGGATAGAAGCAAAGCAGGTGAAAAAGCCGCGCTAAAGCTGAAAGAACGCTACAAGAATATTTGTGAAGTAACAATTTTGTTACCTGATAGCGAGATACCCGAAGGAAAAAAGAGCATGGACTGGTTGGATGTGATAGCAGGATAGAATCAAGAGCATATTGTTTTTTAGAACGTTAGTTGATTAACGATTCATAAAATAGAACGAAAGCCAGAAAAAACGAATGAAATGCAAATAGCAACCACAGCAATTTTATTTATGATGGTGTACTATTGCAAAGCAACACGCGAAAAGAACGCAAAAAAATGGCTACTGTTGAAAGCAGTAGCCAGAAAGTTTTTGATTCTTTTCAAATTTAATAGCTGATTCAGTTTTACCGACGGGAACAGCAGAATACAGGAAAATTATATCATGAAAAATGATAGCAATTCTCGCTTTGAAAAAAATCTAGGCACTTTAGAGCCTCAACTTGAAGATATAACACACCGTGAAAATTATCAAGTTGGTAATGAAAAAAGTAGACTAATTCCGTCATCTTATTTCTCAGATGTTCCTCTACCCTATGATAATTGTTCTCATTCAGATGATGAACAGAACTACGACGATTTGCGTGCAGACTTTGAGCAGGTTCTAGCAAGCGACCCCATAGTTGAAACTCATTATTCACAGAATGCACTTGATGAATATTGTTTTCATGATGCTATAAGCATAAATAACAATGAAATTAAACAAACAGCTACAGTAGAAGAGATAGCGACAAGCTTCGGCACAAAAGGTGCTTATGCTGATTACATAAAAACGAAAGAGTATAGAATCGCACTGGGCGCAGGAAGACGCTATCTAAGAAAAAAAGCGGCAGGTAAGAAGGCTTACTTTAAAGTAAATCAAAAGTTCGTTCTTGCTTCGCTTTGCGTATGCGTTGATCTAGGTATCACCTCGATAAAGATAAAAGCCGATATGAAGGCGGGTAAAACTTATGCCGTTGGCTGGTTGTTAGCCAATCACCCACATATAAATAGTGTTTTAATGGTTACAGCTTTATCAGCATTGAGCTACAGCGTAGTTGATAGCGCGAAGAAAAAACACGGTGTTGATGGTTGCGTTTACACTGATATGAAAACTAGTGATAAGCATGTGCTTGTTACATCAACGTTTAACTCTGTACACAATGTTGTAGATAAGCGAGAAAGTCATTCATTTGACTTGGTTCTTGCAGATGAATCAGAGCAATGTGCTGTATACATGGCTAACGGAACGATTGATAACAAACATCAGGCATCTGTTGCCATGATGAAGATAAGCAAAGCGTCAAAATTTATTGTGCTTGCAGATGCACACATTGGCAGAAATACACATTTATTTGCTTCACGGTATTTTGGTGATAGAGATTTTACACAGATTTTTAACTCTTATAATCCTTGGTTCGGATGGACTTACAGTGCAACGGGTAGCTATGACGCAGGTGTTGCTGAACTTGAAATAAGACTAAAAGAGGGTAAGAACGTTTTTGCAGTATTCACGAGTTCAGAGCTTGCCAATCAAACAGCCAGAATGCTTGAGCAAGAGGGGATCACAACAGGAATAAAAACAATTGTTGTTTGCAAAGCTTCAAAGAAAGATAGCGACGTTAAAAACGTACTTAGCGAAGCTGATAACTTCAAACTGTATCAAATTTGTTTTGTTTCACCTGTTGCTGGTGCTGGTATATCAATAGAAACCAATAAAGATACTGGTGAAAGCGACCATTTTTACGAAACAATAGCCTTTATCACAAGAGATCCCAAGACCCCGAATTCTAAAAGCGCATTGCAGATATTATTCAGAGTTCGTGACTTGATCGGTAAGCACATTACAATTGTTTGTATTGATAACCCATTGATCGGTGACAAACTAGAATCATTTGAGAGCATAGATGGTGATACTGAAATGCTTATACAGATGCGTGAATTTATCAATAAATCAGCAATGAATGGCGATGCAGAAGCAATAAAAATTAATTCTAGCGCATCGAAAAGCCAAGCCCTTTACGAAGCAGATATAAAGAAAAGTGAGATTGCAGATTATCATAAATTTTGGGATAACTTCTTTTCAGAGCTTGAAAAAAAGGGTATGAAAGAAGTCGATCTTGATGAGCAGATTTGTTCTATAGATACGAAGGAAGCAAGAATAGAAGCAAGAGATGCCATAAAGAATGAGGATAAAACAGCATTTATTACGACTGAATATGTTGATGATGAAAGGCTTAATAAACTAATAATAAAGAGCAGGCATAGTTCAGATGAGATGACAAATAATGAATCCATGCAATTAAGAAAACGCATGACTATTGACAAGCTAACACCTATGTCAGAGATAAAGAACCAGCCGACCATTGAACAATCAATGAGTGCCTATGAAAATAGTGACAAAGGTTATAGTGGCAATATGGATCACATTTACTGCGGACAGTTATCAGCAATAGAAACTAAGAAGCTAGACAAAGCAAGCATAGGCGGGATAGGTTTTTTCAACGACCACTTACTAGATATTTTCGACAACAAACCACTAGTTTTGATGGCAGAAAGAAAGCTATATTCTGCGATGTCTAAGATTATCGGGCTTTCATGTGATAAAGATGGTGTATTTTCAATATCTGAAAAAACCATTAACTACAGCACATGTATAAGCGAAAAAGGAAAAAGAAATCAAGTGAATATAATGCTTGAATGTATGCCTGAATTTAATGCAACCCATGATGATAAGCTGTCAGTAATGACGTTGGGTAGTGAGACATTGAAATATGTTGTAAAGCTTCTTAAGAGTAAATTCGGCTTAAAGATAAAGAAAGTATACAAAGAAGAAAGTTACGCTATTGAATCTAATCAAGAAATAATCAAATTAATAAACAGTAAAGTAGATGATGATTCAAACAAGTACAAACGACAACTTGAAAGCATTGGTAAATCAATTGCACGGGAATCTGACAGAGAATCGTTTGAGCAAGCAAAGAAAGATGTAAAGAAACTAATATCTGCTAAAAAACTAGGATTAAAAAGAATTGATGCTGGTTTAGAAGATCACATAATCTCACACACCATGAGAGTGCCAGCAGATTTTCGTGCTAACGTTCTGAGTGAGTATATTGATATTGCGAAAAATCCACGCAAAACATCAAAATACTACCGTCCGATTGCATTGGCTAATCTATGGTTAATTGATGCCGCAGACAGCTATGAATTAGCGCAAAAATAAAGCTAAAAAAGCCTTGCGCTACTCGGTCGAGTCCGACGGGGTAGCGCAACAAACAAAGAACAGTTAAAACAACAACATACCTCAATAACAACCCCAAAAATCTTGGTTTTCGTGTATATAGATATAAAAGAGAAATTAATAAAAAATTGCCATGTAGCATGACAGCAAACCCACAGAATATTTCACTACCAAAAATCAACGCAAACCGAAGCAACAAAGCCCTAAAATCCACGACTAAATAAATAGGGCAACAAGGCATAATTCAAACCCCAACAA
>CAYNGN010000249.1:0-4829 GCA_964396615.1 uncultured Thiothrix sp.
CTTGACACTCCGTATTTAACAAGCCAACTTTAATTTAGAGCTAAGGCTTATGTAATCGTTGTCATAGTCATATTAATGCTAGGAGATAACCTGTTAATGTACAGGGCAAAACACTTCTTGCATCATGCCAATAAGCTTTAAAATGCGTGGATCGCCAATACGATAGTAAACGCGGTTAGCATCTTTACGGGATGTAAGCACACCCTTATCACGTAAAATAGCTAAATGCTGAGAGATATTGCTTTGAGAGGTTCCAACAACATCAACGATTTCCTGTACACTCACTTCTTTATCTTCAAGTATACAAAGAATTTTTAGACGCAACGGGTGCGAAATGGCTTTTAATGATCGAGAAGCCCTTTCTACATCATCATCTTTCGCAAGAAGTTGTGATGACCCCATGCATCTGCTGCCTAAATTTGAATATTCCATATTACCCATAGTGATTAGATCATCCGTTTAATATTAGTATTTCTGCATAATATAATATGTATAGGTTAAAAAGTCACTTGCTAATTAAGTATCTAGCGGTTTTCTTGTGTATGTTATTGTCGTTTTTTGGTTTTTGAGTGTTTTTTCTTTCTATGCGAGACCTAACTAAAAAAATATGGAGCGTTATCTATAAAATGCTATTACACAATAATAATTTGTATGGATCAATGCTGTTTTTTGTTTGTGCAGTTCTGTCTTTTTCCGTAGAAGCAAATAATCCATCGCAAGAACAAGTAAATAACAAAGTAGAGAAACTGAGTCATAGCTTAAAATCAGATAGACAGGAGACGGATAAACTTAAAAACGAAGTGCAAGCACTTGAAAAAAAACTAGGTGAGATCACTCGCAAAGAATATGCAACAGAAAAAAAAGTTAACAAAATAGAGAAAAAACTGAAACGATTTGCGATTAAACGCAAAAAATTAGCCGAAGCACTTAACAACCAAAAAAAAGGTCTAGCACAGCAATTACAAGCTTATTATAGTGCTGGGGAGCAATCACACCTAAGGCTTTTGCTGCGTCAAGATAATCCATCGAGTATTGGTCGAACGATAAAGTATTTTGAGTATATGAATAAAAGTCGGCTTAGTAAAATAGCTAAAGTTAAAAAAACGCTCAGTGAAATTGATGCTATCGAGCGTGAAGGATTGAATGATAAAAATAAGCTACAAGAGCTGATGGGGAAACTGGCAACACAAAAAAAAGCGAGTAAAAGAGTCTTAAGTAAGCGAGAAGTTATTTATAAAAAAAGTAAAAAAAATCTACTCAGTAAAGATAAACAGCTCAAGCAATTGAAGAACAAAGAAGCGGTGCTACAATCAAAAATTAATGGTTTAGTCAAAAAGTCGGATAAAAAACCCAGTAACAAATCAGCAAATAAGCGCAAGGCAACGTCTGCAACAGAAAATAAGCGTAAACTAAGAGAAGTTGAAGTAAGCAGTTTCCACACTAACAAGCCCTTTACACGATTGCGTGGTAAGTTATCGTGGCCAGTAAAAGGACGTGTTCTGCATCATTATGGTGAGAAAAGAAACAGAAAGCAGCGCTGGAAAGGCACGGTTATTTCTGCTTCAGGTGGCGCAAAAGTCAAGGCTATTGCTTCAGGAGAAGTCGAGTTTTCAGGCTGGTTTAATGGTTATGGATATTTAGTGATTATTCGTCATGATAAGCACTATCGCAGTCTTTATGGCTATAATCGTGCGGTACATGTTGATGTAGGGCAGACCATTAAGGCGGGAACAACTATTGCGTCAGTGGGTAACTCAGGAGGGCAGCAGAAAAATGCGCTCTATTTTGAAATTCGTAAACAGGCACAACCCAATAATCCTGCTAAATGGTGTCGCTAGTCATAACAGCTGTTTTCATCTGTTTTCATCTGTTAAAGTCTGTTTCTTTAATGAGGTAATATACGTTATCCTTAGCGAGCAGATAACGAGTTGCACAGATTAAGGTGTCAGTCATGTGTGTAACAAAGGAATTGTAGCCAGTGTATTAGTTAAAGATTGTTGGCGTAACTTGCTGATAGTTGTTTAGTTATACAAAATTATACGTTAAATTAAGTTTTTCTATGAAAATAAATAAAGCTTCCCATAAAATGCCCATCATTGGGATGATTATTGGTCTTTGCATGGGCATTCTCTTGAGTACAAGTATGAGTATTAGCAATGATGCTTTTAGCAAAGATAATGCTTATATACCTACCCTGCAGCTAAAAAAGTTTTCAGAGGTAATGGCGCGTATTAAACGTGATTATGTTGAAGAGGTTGATCAAGATAAGCTTGTTGCTGATGCTATACAAGGAATGTTACGTGGCTTAGATCCTCACTCAGATTATTTGGATCGAAATGGTTTTGAAGAATTACAAATTGATACCACAGGTAAATTTGGTGGCTTAGGCATTGAAGTGGGTATGGAAGATGGTTTCGTGCAAGTTATTGCGCCCATTGATGATACTCCTGCGCAACGGGCGGGTATCAAAGCAGGAGATTTAATTAGTCGTATTGACGATGTAAACCTTAAAGATAAAAATCTGGATGAAGCGGTTGAACTCATGCGAGGTAAACCTGGTTCATCTATTTCCTTGACGATTATTCGCAGAGGAAAAGAGAAGGCATTTAAAGTCACGCTAATTCGTGCAATTATAAAACTAAACAGTGTTAAATCCCGTTTACTTGGCGCTAACTACGGCTATTTAAGAGTATCTTCCTTTCAAGCTAATACAGTCGATGTAGCTAAGGAAGCGTTACGTCTACTCATAAAAGAAAATAAAGGTAAGTTAAAAGGTTTAGTGCTGGATTTGCGCAATAATCCTGGGGGGGTTTTAGATGCGGCTGTTGGTATTTCGGATTTGTTTCTAATAAAGGGAAAAATAGTCTACACCAAAGGTCGCGTTAGTGATGCAGAAATGCGTTACGATGCTACTGGTAGCGATATGCTTGAAGGTGCATCAATGGTGATTTTAGTCAATGAAGGTTCTGCTTCTGCCTCTGAAATTGTTGCGGGTGCATTACAAGATCATCAGCGTGCTATTATTTTAGGGCAAAAAACTTTTGGCAAAGGCTCCGTGCAAACAGTATTACCCTTACTTGATGGTTCAACAGCGATCAAATTAACCACGGCACGCTACTTTACCCCATCAGGACACTCTATTCAGGCAAAAGGTATTCAGCCTGATATCGTTGTAGAACAATTAGAATTTGTAAAGAAAGAAGACACTGAAGAAGATGCTTTTGCGCCACTCACAGAAGCAGGTTTAAGCGGACATCTGAGCAATCCTGAAGATGACGAAAAGAACAAGCGAAGCAAAAAAGATGAAAAGAGTGAGAAGAGTGAGAAGAGTGAAAAAAGTGAAGGGGAAGCTAAACAAAAGAATAGCGCAGAAGATGCCAATGATGTAGAAGGCGAAGAAAAAGAGCTTTCTGTTACACAGCTGGTTAGAAACGATTATCAACTCTTTGAAGCATTGAACTTGTTAAAAGTAATGAATCTTATACAGGCGAAAAAATAATGTGTAAACATGTCATATGACAAGACACATGACTGACGTTATTGTAGTTGGTGGTGGCTTAATCGGTTTACTTAGCGCCTATTTTTTGCATGAAAGTGGTGCGCACGTTACGCTGTTAGAAAAAAACAAAGTAGGTAAAGAAGCATCGTGGGCTGGTGGTGGAATTTTATCGCCTTTATATCCGTGGCAATATCCTGATGCCGTTAATGACCTTGCTACTTATAGCCAAGGTCATTATGCACACTTTTGTGAGGGACTTTATCAACGTACGGATGATGATCCTGAATGGATTCAGTCAGGACTACTACTCACTGAAGCGCTTGATAGCACACATTCTACTGCTATAAACAAATGGAAAAAACAGTATCCGCAACCGATAGAAACATTAAGTAACCAATCACTCAAACACATCGAACCTGCATTACATACTGATTGCAATACTGCTACATGGTTTCCTGATATTGCACAAATACGCAATCCCAAACTACTGACCGCATTACTTGCTGACTTAACCGCAAAAGGAGTGACAGTTATAGAAAATTGTCCGTTTAATTCCTTATTGCAAAAAAAACACCAGATTACTGGCGTAAGCGCAGGTCAACAAAATTATTATGCTGATCAAGTAGTTATTGCCTGTGGTGCATGGAGCGGACAACTCGTACTGCAAAGTGATATAACCGTAAAGCCCGTATTAGGGCAAATGATTATGTATAAAACAGAGCCATCACGTTTACGTCGTATTGTTTTACATCATGGCAAATACATTATTCCGCGTAAAGATGGTCATATTCTGTGCGGCTCGACCTTAGAGTGGAAAGGGTTTAACAAAATAACGACGGATGAAAGCAAAGCCATGTTACAACGTTTTGCGGCGACACAGATTCCTTTTCTTGCGGATTTAGAACCGATTAAACATTGGAGCGGTCTACGTCCTGGGTCGCCTAATAGTGTGCCTTATATTGGTGAGCATCAACGTATTAAAGGGTTGTATTTTAATACAGGTCACTATCGCTATGGAGTCACAATGGGCTTAGGTTCTGCTGAATTATTACGGGATATTATGCTTCAACGCCCTTCTTTCTTAGCGACTTCTCAGTATGCGTTGGATACAATGCGTAAGCCAACGGATGAGTTTGTGATGCATTGATGCGAATTCTTTTTCTTCAGAAAGGATAAATAAAACAAGAGAGTTTGAAAATAAAGGGTATAAAATAACTTACTATCGGTTTATCTTCATGGTAAGTTTAGCGCAACGTCCCCAATAGATATTATGAACCAGATGTACGTTGTACACGTAATTTTTCAAAACATGCACTAACATCTTCAATTC
>CAYNGN010000250.1:0-3528 GCA_964396615.1 uncultured Thiothrix sp.
AAATCACATAAGCAGTATTTTGCGTTGTCCCATCAACTTCGGGATTTTTTGTACTCTTTTGCGCTATCGTTTCCCATTCTGTATCTAAACAAATGATATGTGCTTGTGAATCGGGTAGTCCAATTTTTAACTTTTCTTGTGTCAGCAAGATGGAGGCTTGCGAATGTTGCAACATGTAAGCTAAACGCTCTTGGGGATAGCTTGGATCAAGCGGAACATAAGCTCCACCAGCCTTGAGAATCCCCAACAGACCCACCATCATTTCCAGCGAACGTTCAACACAGATTCCAACCAAGGTTTCGGGTTTCACACCACAAGTACGCAGATAGTGTGCCAGTTGATTGGCTCGGGTATTTAACACTTGATAGGAAAGAGAGGGGGGATCTACAAAAGATGTATTGTTGGCAACACCAAGCTCTGTAGCTTGATAGACGACCGCAACTGCATTGGGTGTGCGCACCACTTGTTCTTCAAATAGTTGATGTATACATTTGTTGCTGGGGTACTCAGTGGCAGTATCATTCCACTCAACTAACATTTGCTTGTTCTCAGCTGTGGTGAGCAGAGGTAAGACATGAATGGACTCATCAGGATTAGCAAGTGTACATACAAGCAACGTTGCAAAGTAATCAGCCATACGAGCCAAGGTAGTTTCATCAAATAAGTCAGGACTATAAACAAATGTCGCCTGAAATTCACCCGTATTTTGGGTTAGCAACAAGGCGATATCTGGTGCAGTAAGCTGCTCCTCGTTCTGCCATAAATCAGTCCATAGGGAAGCTAATTTTGCATGCTCTAGATCATCTTGCTTATCGGTGCATTGGACAAGCAAGCACGCTTGAAAAATCGCCGCATGATCGGGACTGGACTTGATCGATAACTGGCGAATCATATTGGTCAATGCTGGGAGGGGGGAAGCATCTGTGAACTGTACAGTTTGTTCGACTTGTGCCAACACAGTACGCAAAGTTAGTTGTTGGTCTACTCTTGTAAAATGCACACGTGAAATAATCCAGTCACTCGAATCTTCTGCCTCCCTCACCGCTAATGGGGTAGCTGACGATAGATTGTATGCTCCTGCTAAGATATCTTCCTGACCTGAATAACGATGTAATAATAGTTGAAACAGAGCGAGCAACACGGTACTAATGTCTACGCTTTCATCATAAGCTAGTTGCTCCAGTCGATTTGCTAAATCACCATGAGTCTCATCAATAACAAGCTCAAATGAGTAGAAGTTTCGGCGTGTTGGTAAATGGGCTGGTCTGGAATAATCGGTAGGCAGATTAAGAATAGGCAACTCACCACTGAGTTGTGTCTGCCAATGATTTGATCCATGAGTTGTTATTTGATCCATTTATGATGTTAATCCAGTTTACAAAAGCAAAAGTAATGACATAACTGCTATAAGAGGGGGGCAAAATAACGTAAGTACACGCCTGAAAATATTCGAACATCTTTTGTAGGGTCGGTTTTACCGACCTTACGTCGATAATGAAATAGTTCGAATAAATACAGCCTACTACTTAACACTTTTGAACCTTACTCAATTAAGCATATTTAATCTAGCAGTTTCGAGTTTGGCTCGGCATGTTAAAGAAAATATCGCAATATGAGAAGCTAAATTAACAATTCTTTACAATTCCTTTTGTGATTAAATTCCTCCCATCATTCAACTCAAAAAACCTCGCTATAACAAAATCCACTATTCAGCATATTACTTTACAAAAATTAACAGTTTTTTTGTCTGCATTATGTATTATTGTTAAGTTTAATGAATACTTTGTATTCGTCATCAACCAACACAGAGTCAATCACACCATGCATCACTACGATATTTTTAATGGCGATGCCGACGGCATCTGCTCATTATTACAACTACGCTTAGCCCAACCAACCCCAGCAACCTTGGTAACAGGCATTAAACGCGATATTAACTTAGTCGCCAAAATAACGGCTAATAAAGGCGATCACTTAACCATACTCGATATTTCAATGGCTAAAAATAAGGCTGCATTACAAGCAGTTTTAGCCCAAGGTGCATCAGTGCTTTACATTGACCATCATCTATCAGGTGATATCCCACAACACGAAAACCTAAAAGCAATAATTGACACCTCTCCAACCACCTGTACCTGCTTATTAACCAATAAGTACTTACATGGACAATTTGCCAACTGGGCAATTACAGGTGCTTATGGCGATAATATGCAGGCCAGTGCCTCCGCATTGGCAGATAAAGTAGGTTTGACTAACATAGAGCGTGAACACTTAAATAAACTAGGCATAGCGATTAATTATAACGACTATGGTGCATCGGTTGAGGATTTACACCATCATCCAGCAACCTTGTATAACAAGCTGTTAGCTTATACTGACCCGCTTAAATGTGTCGCTGATACTGACTCGATTTATCAATCACTTTATGAGGCTTATGAAGCTGATTTAGCGCAAACCAGCACGTTAACACCTGAATACAGTACTGATGCAATAGCCGTTTATCATTTACCCGATGTCGCATGGGCACGTCGAGTCAGTGGCGTTTTTGGTAATACCTTAGCCAATCAATTTCCCAATAGAGCGCATAGCATTATCAGTCATCATCCACAAGAGGGTTATGTAGTGAGTGTTCGCGCACCAAAAGCGGATTTGCGCGATGCTGGCAGATTATGCCAACAATTTGTTACGGGAGGTGGGCGTGAAGGAGCGGCAGGAATTAATCAATTACCTGTTGATCAATTAGAGCTTTTTATTTCACGTTTTCAAGCAATATATCAAGCATAGCCACGACCAACCTCACAATCTCAATAAACAATCATGAGCATTATTATGGATTTATTAACAAAACCCTTTGGCAGTACACTTCAACAGTTAGTCATGCCATCTGATACAGCCAATCCATTAAAAATAGAAGCTGAGTCCTATCCCTCTATTACCCTAAGCAATCGGCAACTGTGCGACTTAGAAATGCTGGCAAATGGTGCTTATTCACCACTGACCCGCTTTATGGATCAAGCGACTTATGAGTCTGTAGTCCATCACTGCACCTTGCCTGATGGGTCTATTTGGCCCATCCCGATTGTGTTGGATATTAGCGAAGCAATGGCAGATACCCTTGCTATCGGTTCGCCCTTAGCCTTACGGGATAATGAAGGTTTTATGTTAGCAGTAATGACCGTAGACGAACGCTGGCATGCAGATAAAATCCTTGAAGCAAAGCAGATCTATGGTACACAGTCATTAGATCATTCAGGTGTTGCATGCCTGATGGAGCAAACCCAAGCCGTTTATATTTCGGGTACATTGCAAGTCGTACAATTACCTGAACATTATGTGTTTTCTAAGTTTCGTCATACACCACAGGTATTGCGTAGCCTATTTGCGGCAACGAGCTGGAGTAAGGTGTTAGGCTATCAAACTAGCACTCCGATCCATCAGTTACATCGCGATGTGCTACTTGATGTTGCCAAACAGTATCAAACACAACTCCTCATTCACCCAACCGTTGGTAGCACAAAACCTGGCGAC
>CAYNGN010000250.1:3542-3790 GCA_964396615.1 uncultured Thiothrix sp.
TTCATCGTGTGCGCTGTTATGAAAGCATTCTCAATAGCTTTCCATTAAATATTGCCATGCTATCGCTAATGCCCTATTCAATGCGAATGGCGGGGCCACGAGAAGCACTATTACATGCTATTGTGCAACAAAATTATGGCTGTTCACATTTTTTAGTGGGCCCCCATCATTCCTCACCAGCTTCATCAATGGTAAGACATGGCAAGACTTATTATGCTCAATATGACGCCAAAGCCTTGGTAAAACAG
>CAYNGN010000250.1:3804-4829 GCA_964396615.1 uncultured Thiothrix sp.
CCGTTGAAGAATATCAATACCAACCCTCTAGAGGAAAATACCGACCCAAAAGCCTTATCAAGCGGGATAACGAAGAGGGTTTAACCCTGAGTGAAGCCGACTTTAGGCGTAGACTGCATGAAGGTGCGCCCATTCCTACATGGTTTAGTTTTCCTGCGGTGATTGATGAGCTAAAAACACTTTATAAACCACGTTCACAACAAGGCTTTACCGTTTTCTTTACGGGGCTTTCGGGGTCAGGTAAGTCCACTTTGGCGAAAATTGTTTATGCCAAATTAGTTGAACATGGAAAGCGCCCTGTCACCTTACTTGATGGCGATATAGTACGTTTGAATCTTTCCTCAGAACTCGGCTTTTCCAAACCGCATCGTGATTTAAATATTCGTCGCATTGGTTTTGTTGCCAGTGAGATTTCTAAAAATGGCGGTATTGCCATTTGTGCGCCGATTGCACCGTATGCGCAGGGTCGTCGTGCGGTGAGAAGTTTAATTGAAGAAGAAGGCGCATTTATTGAAGTGCATGTTGCAACGCCATTGGAAGAATGTGAGGTACGAGATCGCAAAGGGCTATACGCCAAAGCACGCAAAGGTATTATTCCTGAGTTTACAGGGATTAGTGACCCGTATGACATTCCTGAAAATCCAGAGTTAAGCATTGATACCACGGATATTTCACCGAATAATGGCGCGCAGCAGGTGTTGTTGTATTTATTACAGCAGGGATTTTTGGATTAATATTCGCCAGATAACTCACTCAGCCTTCATTTTTTTTCTGGTTTAACAACGGTAATGCACTATGCATCAGACCTGTCACATAATTTACTCTGACTTTAAAACACCAGTATAGTAAGTCCCTAAGATCAATTTCACAGAGCGGTATGCTAAACTAAAAACGGCCTAATTGCGAGTACACTATTAATGGAAAAATTCTTCAATAACGCGGGACCTTCGGTTGCCGACGATCATTATATTATTGATCCATTAAAACGAATTGACGTTGATAATATCGAATTTCTTATTGCTCAG
>CAYNGN010000251.1:0-4778 GCA_964396615.1 uncultured Thiothrix sp.
AATGAGGATCATGAAAAAATCATCCATATTCTTGGGCAAGGTTTATTAATCCCCAAAGAAGGTGAAACAACCTTACGCGAAACGCTAAAGACGATTGCCCCCATGGTGAATATCCAATCAGATATTGCTGGAATGGATGATGCCGTAGAAATAGAAGCAGACCCACGCATTCATATACACCTACTGCCTTATGGCAATGGCTTGCGCCTATCCATGCGTGTACAGCCTTTTGGTGAAAACAAAGGCACGACTTTTACCCCAGGAGAAGGACGTAAAAAGCCACTCATTGAAATCAAACAACAAAAAACCAAGACCCATCGTGATCTTGAACAAGAACGAGAAAATGCCGAAACCATTATTGAACACATTAATGTCTTTTCTGAGTGGCAAGATCTCCATAATGAAATTATCCTTGATGAACCCAATGATGCGTTAGAAGCCTTAACAGGATTGCATGAGTTGGGAGATGACATTATTTTAGCATGGCCTGAAGGTGAAGTTATGCGCGTAACGGGTATGGTCGATAGTCGGCATATGCGTCTCAATATTAACAAGCAAGGGGAATGGTTTGATCTTGAAGGAGAGATCAATGTTAACGACAACCTTATTATGAGCCTTGGACAACTGCTTGAGCTCAGTAAAAAGAATCAAGGTCGTTTTATCAAACTGGGCGAAGGACAATATGTTGCTTTAACCAAAAACTTGCAACGTAAACTCAATGCCATCAATGCCTATGCCGAAGAAGATGGAACCGATAGCGATAAAACCCGTATTAGTACACTAGCGACTCTTGCCTTGGAAGACTTTATCAATGAGGCAGAACAAGTGCAGGGTGATGGGAAATGGCAGGATCATATCCAAACACTGAAAGCAATTAATGACGAAAAATATACCGTTCCCAGCACCCTACAAGCAGACTTACGCGATTATCAGGAAGAAGGTTTTAATTGGATGTCACGACTGGCAGCATGGGGAGTGGGGGCTTGTTTAGCCGATGATATGGGCTTAGGAAAAACCATTCAAGCTCTTGCACTGCTACTAACCCGTGCAAATCAAGGTCCCACATTAGTCATTGCACCTGTATCTGTGTGTAATAACTGGTATAGCGAAACCAAGAAATTTGCCCCAACACTCAATCCTATTTTTTATCGTGGCAAAGAACGTCAAGAATTACTCAATAATGCAAAACCTTACGATTTAATTATCTGTAGTTATGGTTTACTCCCCAATGATACTGAAATACTCAATGCCATCCAATGGAATACGGTTATTCTGGACGAAGCGCAAGCCATTAAAAACATTAACACCAAGCGCACCCGTGCTGCATGGAGTTTGCCTGCACAATATAAATTGATTACCACAGGCACCCCCATTGAAAACCATCTTGGTGAATTATGGAGTTTATTCCGTTTTTTAAACCCAGGCTTATTGGGATCACAAGATCATTTTGTCCAACATTATATGTCGCCTATTGAGCGCTATAATGATAAATCAGCCAGTCAGAATCTACGCCGCCTCATTCAGCCCTTTATACTACGTCGCACTAAAACCCAAGTACTGACAGAATTACCACCTCGTACGGAAATTACCTACAAAGTCCCCCTGAGTTCAGAAGAGCGGGCTTTGTATGAAGCCGTCCGCCAAAATGCAATGAAAAAACTGAACGAAAATAAAAAGGATGGTAAAAATACCAATCATATTCAGGTGTTAGCTGAGATAACACGCCTTCGCTTAGCCAGTTGCCACCCTAAATTGGTCATGCCAAGCAGCACATTGGTTGGCAGTAAACTCCAAGCATTTGGTGAAATCGTTGAAGAGCTGATCGAAAATAAGCATAAGGCACTGGTCTTCAGTCAGTTTGTTAAGCATTTAGCGATTTTAAGAGAATACCTTGATGCGAAAGGCATACATTATCAATACTTAGATGGCAGCACCCCACAAACGAAACGCCAACATGCCGTTGAAAACTTTCAGGATGGCAAAGGTGATATTTTTCTCATTAGCTTAAAGGCAGGTGGTTCTGGGCTTAATCTAACCGCAGCAGATTATGTCATTCATATGGATCCTTGGTGGAATCCTGCGGTGGAAGATCAAGCATCGGATAGAGCGCACCGTATGGGACAATTGCGTCCTGTGACCATTTACCGCCTCGTTGCAGAAAATACGATTGAAGAAAAAATTGTTAAACTACATCAACATAAACGTGATTTAGCGGATACGTTATTGGAAGGTAGTGATATGAGTGGCAAAATGAATACGGCACAAATGTTGGCGCTGATTCAAGAAGAACGGTAATCTTATCAACCGTTGCCAACCGTTGCCAAGATATATTCTTAGAGAGTTACGAGGCAGAGCCTCGTAACCAGATGTGACATTTTTATAGTTTTATTGCACTAACAGCACAACGACATGCACTGCTATACCTTCTTTTCTACCCGCAAAGCCCAGTCTTTCTGTCGTTGTGGCTTTGACACTAACTTGGTTCTGTTCAATGGCTAAGTCTTCACTCACATTAAGACACATTTGCGGTATATGAGAAGCTAGCTTTGGCGCTTGAGCAATAATTGTGCTATCTATATTACCAATCTGCCAACCTTTGTCAGTAATCAACTGGTAGACATGCTGAAGTAAAATTCGGCTATCAATATTTTCAAATTCGTCGGATGTATCAGGGAAATGCTGACCAATATCGCCTAAGGCGAGTGCGCCCAATAAAGCATCGCAGAGTGCGTGGAGTAACACGTCGCCATCAGAATGTGCTTTAAAGGCTTTATTGTGTGGGATAGCAACACCGCCAAGGACGATGTGATCACCCACACAAAAATCATGCACATCGTAGCCTTGACCTACTCTAATCATTTTCATATGGCAGCATCTACTAAAGCTGACTTGCATTGACTTTTTTGTTTTGTTAGAAAAAATTCAGCCAATGCCATATCAGCAGGACGGGTTATTTTTATATTTGAGGAAGAACCTTCAACAAGATGTGGTTTTTCGCCACAATATTCCAGAGCAGAAGCCTCATCAGTAATCTCCGCACCCTCTGACAATGCCTTTGATAGAGCTTGATATAAATCTCCCAAAGGAAACATTTGCGGCGTTAAGGCATGCCACATGCCTGCACGGTCTTCAGTGTGTGAAATCGTACCGCTCGTTAATGCTTCACGTTTCATCGTATCGCGCACTGGCATTGCTAATATACTACCAACGGTATTATTCTGCTGGCTTGCTATTAAAGCATTAAGGTCATCCTGTGCTAAACAAGGACGTGCTGCATCATGGACAAAAACCCAGTCCTTATCTGCTGCCTGATAATTCTCACGTAAGGCAACTAAGGTATTAAGCACAGTATTACAACGTTCTTTACCGCCCGAGGAACGGTAAATAGGCACAGTTGATTCAGATTCAGTTGAGATGGGCATGGAGATAGGCAATGTTGACCAATAAGGATCTTCAACACTCACACCAACCACAATCCCTGCGACATCATCACGTTGAGTAAAACACGCAAGCGTATGCTCTAAAACGGTTTTCCCTAACAGGACAAGGTATTGTTTAGGACGATCAGCCTTCATTCTAGAACCAACACCTGAGGCAGGAATAACAACCCAGAATCGCTTATTGCCAGTCTTATTATTCATACGAGCCAATATCATTCCTTGTCGCTTCTTCTAATGGTTCTGGCTTTAAAATAACTTGATAAAACGTTTCCCTTCTTTTAATCATGCCAAACTCAGTACGCGCTCGTTCAATAACGGCTGCATCACCGCTTTTGAATTCTTCAATTTCAGCTTCCAACATGCGGTTTTTTTCCTTTTTTTGTTCATTAATCGCAGTCATTTCCTTGATCTGCTCATTCATATGCCAGATATCTATAAAACTGCCACTGCCTATCCATAAGCGACCTAGTAACAGCACAAGAAGAATGCTAAATAATATAAGGAGTTTATTGATCACTATTAGTATCTATTAAAAAAAGTGCTTTCACCTATATAGATATTCAGATAATTATTTTTAAATTCAACAGAACTCGCTTCGAGTTGTGAAACTATTTACCTGATTTACCTGATTTACTATATATAGTCTAGGAATATATATTTCAACAACATACACCCCCTTCCCGAAGAAAGTATTGGCTTAGATAAAAGCCTAGATTAGCTAAATTACAACCAATGACTTTTAATGACTTTTTATGCTAAGAACTTGAATGCAGACTTTCCTGCATAATGTGCTTTACTCCCTAACGCCTGTTCAATACGTATTAATTGATTATATTTAGCAACACGGTCTGAACGCGAAAGAGAACCTGTTTTGATTTGACCTGCTTGGGTAGCGACTGATAAATCAGCAATGGTAACATCTTCAGTTTCGCCTGAACGATGTGAAACAACAGCAGTAAAATCAGCATCATGTGCCATTTTGATGGCTTCAATGGTTTCTGTCAATGTTCCAATCTGATTCAGCTTAATAAGGATCGAATTGGCTATATTATTATCAATGCCGCGCTTAAAAATAGCGGTGTTGGTAACAAATAGGTCATCACCGACTAATTGTACTTTATTACCCAATTTTTCAGTCAACAATGCCCAACCCTCCCAGTCATCTTCAGCCAGGCCATCTTCAATGGTTATAATCGGATACCTGTCCACCCAATCAGCAAGATAATCAACAAAACCTGCGGCATCAAATGAACGACCTTCTGAGGCAAGGACATATTTACCGTCTTTATAGAATTCAGAACTAGCACAATCCAAACCAAGCCAAATATCCTTACCTGC
>CAYNGN010000252.1:0-4770 GCA_964396615.1 uncultured Thiothrix sp.
CCTAGTCAATTCACTTGGGTTTATTGTTGCCAGTGTTAGTGGAAACCGTCTTGTATCTGCTGTTCCTGCTGATTCCTATCGGTTGGTGGTAGCAACTTATTATTCGGGCGAAGCTTCTAATTATGTTTTAACGCTTGTCGGGCAATTCAATAACCTCACTAAAAAATCCTCAGCAAGCATTAAAACTATTGGCTCTTGGAGTAGCTCGGGTGGTCGAAATAGGTATTCTTCCAGTAACCCAAGTTATTCTTTTGATGTAACCGAGGACAGTGTTATTGATGTCACTATCCGTTCATCTGTCTCTAACTATCTCTATTTAGTTGATAGTCTTGATAACCTTGTTGCCTCAGTCAGTGGTAATAGATTAAAAGTGTCCATGTCTACAGGACGTTATAAATTAGTTGCTGGAACTTACTCTAGAGGTGAAACATCAAACTTTGTACTGATGACCTACGGGCAAATTGCTAATTTTGTGCAGAATTAACGGGTAATCTATAACCATAGCAGCGAATAACGATCAATAACCGCCAGCAAGGCGACCAATGCTGCTGCAATACTCATCACCAACACCATCCCTGCCATAATATCTTTCACAATACCAATGGCAGGGTGAAGGTCAGGATGAAGATGATCTGCGAGTGTTTCAATGGCAGTATTCGCCAATTCCGCTACCAAAACTAAGCCAATACAAAGTAACATTAATGCCCACCAAATAAGCGTGGGTTGCACAACAAGCATCACTATAATTAACAATGTACCCAGTAGAGTATGGATACGGAAGTTGCGCTCTGTGTTAAAGGTAAAACGAATGCCTGTAAGAGCATTTGCAAGTTTTTGAGTGAAAGGTTGGTTTTTCATTAATTTTTTTAATTTTTCATATACAGAGTTAATGTCTAATGGCTATAGAGTATACTCAGTGCTTTTTTATTACCACCGCGCGAAACCTGAATCATGAAATTATCCGTAGACGAATTCACTCACTGGGAACATAAATCCATTACTTTATTAGGCATGTCGGGGGTAGGAAAGACCTTTTTGTCGAATATTTTACGCAGCAGTGATTGGTTTCATTATTCAGGGGATTATCGTATTGGTACACGTTATTTAAATGAACCTATTTTAGATAATATTAAACAACAAGCCATGCAAGTGCCGTTTATTCGTGATTTATTGCGTTCTGATTCGATTTATATTCAAAACAATATCACCGTTGACCATTTAAAACCTATTTCCAGTTTTTTAGGCAAATTAGGCAACCCAGAGCTAGGGGGCTTATCACTACAAGAGTTTAAACGTCGCCAGCAATTGCATCTTAAAGCAGAAATTGCCGCAATGCAGGATGTCCCTGATTTTATTCGTAAGGCACATGAGGTTTATGGCTTTAATAACTTTATTAATGATGCAGGCGGGAGCGTATCAGAGCTTAATTCCCCTGAAGTGATGCAAACGCTGAGTGAGCATACGCTTATTTTATATATTAAAGCCACTGAGGAAAACGAAATAGCACTCATCGAACGGGCAAAATCCGATCCGAAACCGTTGTATTATCAAGAAGCCTTTCTTGATCAATACCTTGCTATTTATATGGCGGAACAAAAAATTGAGTATGTGTCGATGCTTGATCCTGATGCCTTTGTACGCTGGGTGTTTCCGCATTTATTTAAGGCACGCCTGCCACGTTATGATGCGATTGCGAAACAGTATGGCTATACCGTTTCCACTACTGAGCTTTATCAAATAAAAACTGAAGCGGATTTTGTTGCTTTAGTCACAAAGGCAGTTGCTTGGGAGCAGTGAGGTTTAAATATAGCATCCGTTTTCCCTTGAATCGCGAGATGTACAAACAGATAAGTGTGAAAATAATGATAGGAGATCACTATGCCACTCGTTGCACATAATAATTTACCCACCTTTGAGCGCTTAGCGCAAGAAGGACAAACTATTTTGCGTACTCAACATGCGCAACAGCAAGATATTCGTGAGCAGCATATTGGTTTATTGAATATGATGCCTGATGCGGCTTTGGCCGCGACAGAAAGACAGTTCTTTCGTATGGTGGGCGAGAGTAACCCGATTATTCAAATTTACATGCATGTGTTTACTTTGCCCATTTTGCCACGTAGTGAAAAAGCGCAGGCTTATATTGATCGCCACTATGAGAGCTTTGAAAGCTTGCAGGAGCAGGGCTTAGATGCGCTGATTATTACAGGAGCTAACGTCACCGAGGAAAATTTGGCAGATGAGCCGTTTTGGCAACCGTTAATTGAAGTGGTTAATTGGGCTCAAGAACATGTAACGTCTACGTTGTGTTCTTGTCTGGCAACGCATGCAGTAATGGAAGCGATTCATGGCAAAAAACGGCGACATCTCAAACATAAACGCTGGGGAGTCTTTTTACATTACATTACCCAACCCCTTCATCCTTTAGTGCGTAATATTAATACCCGTTTTGATGTGCCTCATTCACGCTTCAATCAAGTTGATGCTGAGCAATTTACTCAGGCTGGTACAATTGTTTTGGCAGCAAGTGATGAAGCTGGTGTGCAGTTGGCGGTGAGTGAAGATGGTTTGCGTATTGTCTATTTTCAAGGGCATCCTGAGTATGATGCGATTAGTTTATTGAAGGAATATAAGCGTGAAGTGATGCTGTTTTATCAAGGAGTACATAGCAGCTATCCGCCTTTTCCTGCTCACTATTTTGATACTTATGTCAAAGCGATTTGTGATGAGTATCAGCAGCGCCTCATCGTATGTAAAGAGAAAGGCGAGCCAATGCCCTTGTTTCCTGAGGCATTGATTGCCCCCCGTTTGCATAATACATGGCATGATACGGGGTCGGCGATTGTTAGTAATTGGTTGGGGTTGGTGTATCAGTGTACTCATCCTGTGCGCGGTTTGCCGCTGATGGAGGGCATTGACCCTGATGATCCGTTGGGGATTAAGCAACAGTTGAAATAAGAGGGGGATTTTGATCATTATTCCAAAAGCGTTCCCATCGTCTAATGGGAGCGTGTTGAATTTACTTTAAGATCGAAAGGTACTCAGAAATTAAGATTAACTCCTCTTCTGAAACACCCGCCATAATGCCAGTCATTGTTGCTGATTGAGCATTTGTTCTTTTGCTGTTTTTGAAGTCCTTTAATTGTTGAATTAGATAGTCTTTAGATTGCCCCGAAATTTTAGGATAATTAGGTTGAATGGGAACGTTACCAGTAGCACCATGGCAACTAGCACATGCTTTACTTTTATATAAAGAAGCGCCATCAGCAGCAATAGCGGCGCTTGATACACTAAAAATAACGATAAAGAGAAGGCTTATTTTCATTGATTTAATGGATTTCATTTTTTTCCTCATTGGTTAAAATATTTACAATCGTATTGAGCTTATTTATAAACTTAGAAGGTATATTGGAGTTGAACACCTGCAATCGTGTTCATTTTTTCTATCGAGCTTTTATTATCTTCATCTTTAAAGACAAAAACCTCGGGACGTACACGGAAACCACGTGCTATCCATGGAAAATCAATAGGGACACTGATACCCACCATTGTGCTTTTCGTATCAATGCTATTACCTCTTTTTATCGTTGATGAACCGGATATTAAATGGACAGCTCCTTTGGTTTCTTCGCCTGTAAAACGCCAACCTACATCTATCCAGTATTGCAGCACATCAGCATCATCGCCTCCTGACTTTGCTGCATTTGCACTACTAAAGAGGCTACCATTGCTTCCTATGCTACTATTACCCACTTTTTGAGAGGTATTCCCCCAATTCTTACCGCCACCAATTTCTCCTGTAAACGTAATCGCATTAATAGCTGTTTTAGCACCAATCGAAAGTCCTGTTGCCGTGAGACTATCCTCGCCTTTAAACGATTGTTTGGCGATAAATAAACTAGGAAAAACCTGCCAATTAAACGTTTTGTAAGCAAAACCAACATCAATTCGTGGCAGTAACGTTTCTGAGTTAGCCCCGTTAGGTGCATTGCTTACTGTGGGATCAACAAGGGCAATAGCCATTGCACCTTGACGATTCGGAAATTTGTACGTGTAACGAATTTGCGATTTGCGACCTGCATTGATATTGCCATAGTGATCGCCAGAGTTATTGATCATCGCAACGTTTGGATTTAGCGGTGCAAACGGTGTTGAGGTTTGCCCTGCTAATAATTGCGACTTTTCATCAATATCCCATTTACCAAATGCATGGCGTATTGTATTACCATCATTCTTGATGGCTAGTTCAATATATAGACTGACATTGTCTTCGTTACTCCAGCGAACGCGGATGCGTGAGTTATTGGGCACAACAATTTCAGTACCTTTTTCACTGGATGACACATTACCTGTCGCATCAGTAACCTCAACATACTTGATAGAAACATTCGTAAAAACAATCGCGCCAATTGTTGATTTTGCATGTGCTGTTGTGTTAATAATCATCAGTGTTGTACTAACAACAATAGGCAGGAGTTTATTTGTCATTTAGTGACCTCTAAAATCGTATAAAAAATATTTTTATTGAAACGGGTTATGAATTTATTGATTTAATAACGCATCAGGTTTTTCTATATTGCTACTGGATTCTTCGCTATATTTTGCTTTTTTTTCAGCACGAGACTTTTTAAGCTCATGGGCTTTGCTCTTCTTTTCTAACGCTCCCTCTAATGCGTCAGGAGATTCTTGTGCATCTTTTAGCTTTTCTGAGCGGTTTGTTTTGCTATTACGCTGAGTGTTCTTAGCACTCTTATTGTTTGGTTTATTGTC
>CAYNGN010000253.1:0-4741 GCA_964396615.1 uncultured Thiothrix sp.
TCATATCAGCAACGACATACTCACATTCATGCTCAACCGTGCGGCAGGGCATAATACGGAATTTTTCCCCTTCCCCTAAACTGCTCCACAGGGCTTTTTCAATCAGATGTGGATTATTGGCAATGAGATGATTGGCTACTTTTAAAATGCGTTCTGTTGAACGATAATTCTGTTCAAGTTTAACGACTCGTAAGCGTGGAAAGTCGGTTTTAAGTTGATTGATATTTTCAGGTTTTGCGCCACGCCATGCATAAATAGATTGATCATCATCACCGACAACGGTTAACTCACCACGCACACCTGTAAGCTGCTTGACCAGTTCATACTGACAGGCATTGGTATCTTGATACTCATCGACCAGCAGGTAACGCGTGCGGTTGTCCCATTTTTCTTTGATATCAATATGTTGCCTAAACAGCAGTACAGGCAACATGATAAGATCATCAAAATCAACGGCGTTATAGGCTTTTAACTGTCGCTGGTATTTTTTGTACAGCTTGGCTATTTTTAAGTCTTCCGTTGTTTCAGCGAGTTCAATGGCTTGTTCAGGTAAAATAAGGTCATTTTTCCATTTAGAAATAAGCCATTTAGCTTGCTTATTGTATTCCTCTTCCTCCTCATCATTTTCAGTACTACCACGATGGGCTAATTCTTTGAGGATATGGTTACTATCTTGTGCATCAAAAATAGTAAAGCCTGATTTAAAGCCAAGTGCTTTGCTTTCTTGGCGAATAATATTTAGTCCAAGGCGGTGAAACGTTGCTACCGTTAGCCCTTCAGTTTCGTCATTGCGTAGCGTTTCGGCAACGCGTGACTTCATTTCTTTTGCTGCCTTATTGGTAAACGTAATCGCGGTAATATGGTAAGGACGATAGCCTGCATCGCGAATCAGCCATGCAATTTTGTGGGTAATAACACGGGTTTTGCCACTGCCTGCGCCTGCTAAGACCAGTAATGGAGAGCCTAAATGCTCGACAGCTGCTTGTTGTTCAGGATTAAGTTGTTGCATGAAAAATGATAAGCCAAGAGGGATAATAGTGGCTGGATATAATGCCCGTATTACCTATGGAATGGTAGGGTTTCAATTTTTCTAGGCATTGTTTTTAAGCGTTTATATCAAATATGGTTTTTCTAGTGTTTATTCTCTAGTTTATTTTGTTTTTCTATAGCCTTGCCTACTATCTTGTTAGACTCTTTGCTTATTACGAATAATAATAGGATCAAGTATTCATGTCTGTCTATACCACTGTCACAGAAGTTGAGTTAATGCAATTTATGCAAAACTATAAGGTAGGAAAAGTAATTTCTTATGCAGGGTATCTCAGCAGGCATGGAAAATACGAACTATACAGTAAGTACAATGCAAGGAGAATTTATTCTAACATTGTATGAACACTATAGTATCGAAGAACTCCCTGTAAAAGATAAAGCGGGGCAAATACTACAGTCATTGGCAGGCAAGCCTGCTGCGCTGATTGAGTGTTTATCAGGCAAGGCGTTAGCAACCACTGAGGCAAGTATTTAGCCTGTAATGATGCGTTGATTTACGATTTGGCTATTGTGGCTAATGACTGGTGTTGCCATGCTGATGGCTCTTTAGATGAGGAGCGTTGGTTACCGTTATTACATGCATATAGTGAGATTCGTCCTATTACTGATGCCGAAAAGCAAGTCTGGGTGGCTATGTTGCGGCTTGGTGCGTTACGTTTCTGGATCGGGCGGCTAGATATTGTCTTTTTTCCACCAAGAGGAGATATGGTGATGCAAAAAGACCCCAATGAACTGAAACATAAACTACAAGCTTGTTTGCGTGATCAACAAAAAATTAATCAATTGATAACAAACGTGTGGCTAAGATGTAGCTTGCAGAATCTGGTGAAATATTAAGGCAGCATTTCCCGCATCGCTGCTTCATCTTCATCACTAAAAATCTCTTGCTGCATGTTTTTCACTTCGCCATGAATAATTTCGGCAAGTTCGTTGGCAACTTGAATAAAAAATGTTAGCAATTTGCCATCATCAACATCATCAAAAGAGGTTGGGGCTTCCATGATCAAGGATAATCCTAGTGTTGTGGTATTTTTCAACTCATCGGGGATCAATGTCCACGGTGTAACACCATTGGCAACTCTAAATAAGCTTTCGCCATTGAGAAGATAATGGAAAATATCCATCTCACCAAAATGTAGTTCCAGTTTGCCCATTGCTTGCAGGATAAGATTGCCATCAAGTTCTTTTTTAGGTGCTTTAGCAGAGATAAATAAAATAAGTTGCACTGTTTCAACTTCAACGACTTCTGGTTGTGATTCTGTGACTGAAGCAGGAGCTTTTTTTGATGTAGCAGTTGTTGGTGTTGAACCATCACTAGCAGGAATATCAGCCATAACAGACGATAAACGCTTTCCCCGCGAATCGGTGTAAGTTGATACCGTCATTTTTTTATTGCTAGAAGGTCTTTGGCTATAGCGTTTACTCATAAAGTAAAGCCCAATGAGTGCAAGAATACCAATGATGGTGATAAATAAGCTGATATAGTCCATTTTCGTCCTTTTTATCGTTGTTTTTGGGAGGGTTAGTTTTGTGACAGAGCGGCTGCTTCTGCAACATTAACCGACACGGTGCGTGATACACCACGTTCGCGCATGGTAACACCAATCAAGTTCTCTGCTAGTTCCATCGTCGGTTTGTTATGAGTAATAAAGATGAACTGTATGTTTTTCGACATATGCCGTACTAAATCACAAAACCGCCCAACATTGGCCTCATCTAATGGCGCATCCACTTCATCTAGCATACAAAAAGGTGCAGGATTGAGTTCAAAAATAGCAAAGACTAAGGCAACAGCAGTTAGTGCTTTCTCGCCACCTGACATTAGGTGAATATGGCTAATGCGTTTACCTGGCGGTCTTGCCATAATAACCACGCCTGTGGTCAACAAGTCACTATCAGTGAGTTCTAAATAGGCTTTACCGCCACCAAACAAACGTGGGAACATCTCTTGCAGGCGTGTATTGACTTTTTCGTAGGTGTCACGAAACAGGTCTTTGGTGTTTTTGTCGATTTTTCTAATCGCGGTTTCTAAAGTGTCTAAAGCTTCAGTCAGATCATCATTTTGTTCATCAAGATAGGTTTTGCGTTCGGCTTCTTGTTCATATTCTTCAATTGCTGCGAGGTTGATATTACCTAAGCGTTGGATACGTTGAATGACATTATCCAGTTGTTGTTGGTGTTGCTTAATGCTGGCGTGTGGATCAAGGTTCTGTCGTACAGTATCAAGCTCATAATCTGTTTCTGCTAATTGTTCGCTCAGGGTTTTTTCACGTACACGGGTTTCTTGCCAGTGCAGTTTCATTTCTTCGAGTTTACTACGAATGTCTTCGACCGCTTGTTCGTGTTTGAGGCGTTGCTCGTTGAGTGTTTTGATCTGATGATCAATGGCTTGTAATTCTGTTCTTGCAGCATTCAGTTGTTCTTCTGCGTGGCTATGTTGTGTTAAACATTCTTCTAGTTTTGCACTCAGGTCTTGTTCGGGTTGGGTTTCTTGGAAGCCTTGTTCTAGCAGATTTTCTTTGCGTTGCAGTAAGGTTTCAAGGCGTTCATCAGCGCGTACGATTTGGGTTTCGCTATTTTGTTGGGTTTGTTTTAACGTTTCTATCTGTAGTGTGAGTTGCTGATAAACGGCTTGTTGTTCTTGCAGTTGCTGGCGATAGCTATCACGTTGTGCTTCTAGCTCAGGTCGTCGGGTTTGTAGGGCTTCTTTTTCTGTGGTTAGGGTTTCAAGTTGTTCGAGGGCATGATTGCGATGTTCTGTCGCTTGTTGATGTTCTTCATGTAATGTTTCGTTTTGCCCTTGTAGTTCATGCGTTTCAAAGAACAGGCGCTCTTTACGTTGTTGTAGTTGGCGTAGTCTTTCTTGGCTTGTTTTTAGACTGCTTTCTGCGAGTGATTGTTCCCGATGTTGGGCGTTGAGTTGTTGCTGACAGTCATTTTTTTGGGTGGAGTGTTCTTTTAATTGCTCGATGGTATGCAATAGATCAGCTTCAAGTTGTTCTAGTTTTTCGGTGAGTATGTATTGTTGTTCGGTGACGCGCTCAATGTCATTTTGACGGCTGATAACGCCACTTTTACCATCCTCACAGGCATGTAAGCGTAACCAATTATGGCTCAGCCAAATACCTTCTTTGGTGATAATGGATTCATTAGCAGCGAGTGTATGACGTTGTTGTAGTGCGTCTACTAAGCTGTCAGCGCAACGTATACCCATTAATAAGCTTTCTGTACCGTGGGCATGAATGACTTTTTCCAGCAGGGTGTTGTGGTTGTTTTCTATCTGTTCCGTATAGCGATCATGTTGATCATCATTGGCATGAAAAGATAGATTTATATCGCTAATAGTGGTTAGTTTATCTTCTATTTCGCTTAGCTTTTCAATGCTGATTGTTTCTAGGTGTGTACCGAGTACGGTTTCTATGGCGACTTCCCAATCAGGATCAACTTTAAGGGTTTCAGCCAGTCTTTTATGGTTGCTTAGCCCTTGTTGTTTCAGCCAGTCATTGCTCTTGTTATCTTGTTTACCAAGATCAGCTTGCTGGAGTGTTTCTAGTGAGGCTAAACGTCCTGTAAGTGCTTGTTTGTCAGCACGACAATGGTTGATATGGGTGTGTAATTCGGACTGTTGCTGTTGTAGTGTTTCACTGGTCTGGTTGAGTTCTTCAAGGCGAGCAATGCTGAAGGTGTAGGT
>CAYNGN010000254.1:0-337 GCA_964396615.1 uncultured Thiothrix sp.
CGTCATATAATACAAGCCCAAGACAATATCTTGTGAGGGTACAATAATGGGTTCACCATTAGCAGGTGATAACACATTATTAGTTGCCAACATCAATACACGTGCTTCCATTTGAGCTTCAATAGACAATGGGACGTGTACAGCCATCTGATCACCATCAAAGTCCGCGTTGAAAGCAGAACAAACTAAGGGATGTAATTGAATGGCTTTACCCTCAATAAGCACTGGCTCAAATGCTTGAATACCTAAGCGATGTAGTGTTGGCGCACGGTTAAGCATAATAGGGTGCTCACGAACAACTTCTTCTAAAATATCCAACACTTCAGGAATTTCACGC
>CAYNGN010000254.1:359-1547 GCA_964396615.1 uncultured Thiothrix sp.
GTTCCTGCAAGACCACGGCGTTGCAACTTACCAAAAATAAAGGGCTTAAAAAGCTCAAGCGCCATTTTCTTTGGCAAACCACATTGATGTAAACGCAAATAAGGCCCTGTTACAATAACCGAACGACCTGAATAGTCCACTCGCTTACCCAGTAGATTTTGTCTAAAACGTCCCTGCTTACCCTTAATCATGTCCGCAAGCGACTTCAATGGACGCTTATTAGAACCTGTAATTGCACGACCACGACGACCATTATCTAACAAGGCATCAACAGACTCTTGCAACATACGCTTTTCATTACGCACAATAATATCAGGTGCATTCAACTCCAATAAACGTCGCAAGCGATTATTACGATTAATAACACGTCGATAAAGATCGTTTAAATCAGAAGTCGCAAAACGCCCTCCTTCCAAAGGCACTAAAGGACGCAAATCAGGAGGCAAAATAGGTAGCACCGTCAAAATCATCCATTCAGGCTTATTGTCAGATTCTTTAAATGCAGTCATCAGTTTCAAGCGCTTACTGATACGCTTTAACTTCGTTTCTGATCGTGTTTCGGTTGATTGCTGATGCAACTTCTCAATCTCTTCATCAAGATCAACAGTTTGCAGCAATTTAAGGACGGCCTCTGCTCCCATACCTGCTTCAAACTCATCACCATATGCTTCAATTGCTTCTAAGTATTCCTCATCAGAAAGCAATTGACCACGCTCAAGCTCGGTCATACCAGGCTCGGTAATAATGAAATCCTCAAAATAAAGCACACTTTCAATATCACGCAACGTCATATCGAGGAACAAACCAATACGTGAAGGCAATGATTTCAAAAACCAAATATGCGCAACTGGACATGCCAAATCGACATGCCCCATGCGATCACGACGTACTTTACTCTGGGTGATTTCAACACCACACTTTTCGCAAATGACACCACGATGCTTCAAGCGTTTATATTTACCACACAAACATTCATAATCTTTTACAGGACCAAATATTTTGGCACAAAAAAGCCCTTCACGCTCTGGCTTAAAGGTACGATAGTTAATTGTTTCTGGTTTTCTTACTTCACCAAACGACCATGAGCGAATCGTTTGTGGTGATGCAAGACCAATTTTAATGGCATCAAAATCTTCTGTGTTTGTTTGCTGTTTGAATATATTTAATAAGTCTTTCATACTCATAATC
>CAYNGN010000254.1:1558-4732 GCA_964396615.1 uncultured Thiothrix sp.
TGCTATTTTACGTGTTAATGGGTTGAGGCGAATCAAGCAAATTAAAGAACAAAGCAATAAAAAAATGCCTCTGCTCTTTATTTTTATTTACTAATCATCATCCGCCACAAGCTCTATATTCAAACCGAGTGAGCGTATTTCTTTCATCAGTACATTAAATGACTCTGGCATTCCTGCTTCCATGTGGTGATTCCCATCTACAATATTTTTGTACATGCGATTTCGTCCAATAACATCATCCGATTTCACGGTCAACATTTCTTGCAATGTATAAGCAGCACCATAAGCTTGTAATGCCCATACTTCCATTTCACCAAAGCGCTGTCCACCAAACATTGCTTTACCACCAAGAGGCTGCTGTGTTACTAGACTATAAGGCCCTGTAGAACGCGCATGCATTTTGTCATCAACCAAGTGGTTTAGTTTTAGCATATGCATATAACCAACCGTCACTTCACGCTCAAAAGCATCACCTGTTCGTCCATCAATCAATGTCGTTTGACCTGTTTCAGGTAGATCAGCAAGTTTTAACATTTCGCGAATTTCAGGCTCACTCACACCATCAAAGACAGGCGTTGCCATTGGCACACCTTTACGCAAATTAGAGGCCATCTCTAGGATTTCTTCATCGGTCATATCACTGAGATCACCCTGCTCTGGATTACCTCCTGTAGTATAAATAGTCGTTAAAAAGTCACGTAATTTATCCACAGCCACTTTCGCATCAACCATTTTACCAATTTTATGCCCTAGTCCTTTTGCTGCCCAACCAAGATGAGTTTCAAGTACCTGCCCTATATTCATTCGTGAAGGCACACCTAATGGGTTAAGCACAATATCAACAGGCTCACCACTTTCCATAAACGGCATATCTTCTACAGGCACAATTTTGGAGATAACGCCTTTATTACCATGGCGACCCGCCATTTTATCACCAGGCTGTAGACGACGTTTAATTGCCACATACACCTTGATCATTTTCAGCACACCAGGCGCTAGATCATCACCTGCTGATAGTTTTTCTTTTTGTAATTGTAGACGCTCTTCATAACTAGATTTCTGCTCTTCCAATTGCTTATGCAATTTTTCTAGCTGCTCACTCAATTCTTCTTTACGCATACGAACGTTAAACCACTCATGTGGTGGTAAAGCATCAAGATAAGCCTTTGTTACTTTGGCATCCTCTTGCAAGCCAGCAGGTCCACCATCTGCAACTTTATTGGTAATGAGCTTACGAACACGATCAAAAAGATCATCTTCAAAAATACGCATTTCATCACGCAAATCATTACGAACTTTCTGCAATTCATCATCAAGGATAGATTGTGCACGCACATCACGCTCAATGCCATCACGGGTGAAAACACGCACATCAATAACAGTACCTGTTAAGCTTGACTTAACCCGTAGTGATGAATCTTTTACATCAGATGCCTTCTCGCCAAAGATAGCGCGTAAAAGCTTTTCCTCAGGTGAAAGCATTGTTTCACCTTTTGGCGTTACCTTACCAACCAGAATATCGCCCGGCTTAACTTCAGCGCCCACATGCACGATACCTGATTCATCCAGTTTACTGAGTAAGCTTTCTGACACATTAGGAATATCAGCAGTAATTTCTTCAGCCCCTAGCTTTGTATCACGCGCTAAACAGGTTAGTTCTTCAATATGAATGGTAGTGTAACGGTCCTCATCAACGACACGCTCAGAAATAAGGATTGAATCTTCAAAGTTATACCCATTCCATGGCATGAAAGCGATAAGCATATTCTGCCCTAACGCCAAATCACCAAGATCTGTTGATGGCCCATCAGCAAGCACATCACCTCTTGCCACACAATCACCAGGTCTCACCCGTGGACGCTGATTAATACAGGTGTTTTGATTGGAGCGTGTATATTTGATCAAATTATAAATATCAACACCGCCATCAGCCGCCTCATCATCGTTAACACGAATCACGATACGTGAAGCATCAACAGAGTCAATAACACCACCACGGTTAGCTGTCACAGCCGCACCAGAGTCAACAGCAACCTTACGTTCCATACCAGTCCCCACCACTGGTGTTTGTGCAATCAAGCAAGGCACTGCTTGACGCTGCATGTTTGAACCCATTAAAGCGCGGTTAGCATCATCGTGCTCTAAGAAAGGTAACAACGCAGCAGCAACCGAAACAATTTGTCGTGGTGAAACATCCATATACTGGATTTTTTCCGAAGCAGCCAGCGCAAATTCATCTTTATGACGACAAGAAATCATTGAATCAACAATCTCGCCACTTTCATCAAGCTTGACATTCGCTTGTGCAATGACAAACTGAGACTCTTCAATCGCAGAAAGATAATCAATGTCGCCCGTCACCTTACCATCAACCACCTTACGATAAGGTGTCTCCAGAAAACCATAGTCATTAGTTCTCGCATAAGCAGATAATGAGTTAATGAGACCAATATTTGGCCCTTCTGGTGTTTCAATAGGACACACACGACCATAATGTGTTGGATGTACATCACGCACCTCAAAACCTGCTCGCTCACGTGTCAAACCACCAGGGCCAAGCGCTGAAATACGGCGTTTATGAGTGACTTCCGATAGCGGATTATTTTGATCCATAAACTGTGATAGCTGACTGGAGCCAAAAAATTCTTTTACTGCCGCTGAAACAGGCTTAGAGTTAATCATATCCTGTGGCATCAAGCCTTCACTTTCTGCGACAGTCAACCGCTCTTTAACCGCTCTTTCAACACGTACCAAACCAACACGGAAGGCATTCTCTGCCATTTCACCAACACTGCGGATACGACGGTTACCAAGATGATCAATATCATCAACTATGCCATGCCCATCACGAATACCAACTAGCGTTTTCAATACATCAACTATATCGTCATAATCTAATGTTGGTAAACCTATTGAACTGCTTCGCCCTAAACGTCGGTTAAACTTCATCCGTCCCACTTCAGACAAATCATAACGTTCAGCATCAAAGAACAAGTTACCAAATAAATTTTCTGCTGAGTCTTTAGTGGGGGGTTCACCAGGACGCATCATGCGATAAATTTCTACCTGAGCCTCTAACTTTGTGCTTGAAGGATCGATATTAAGTGTATTAGAAATATAAGGACCATGATCCAGTTCACTAATATAAAGCACTTGGAAGGACTTCACATTATT
>CAYNGN010000255.1:0-1350 GCA_964396615.1 uncultured Thiothrix sp.
GAATGGGTTGGGCAACCAAAACGGTTGGCTTGATTTCAATGACTTAGCGGGGAGGGCAACTGATTTGGTTGGGCTACCAGAATAGTAGGGCAACTGATTTAGTGCGAGCTTCTCGTTCCCAAATTAGACGTTAGGAACGAGGGTGATATAAATACTGTTGTTTTTATCATAATCCCTATAATAAGCCTATTGATCCAAGCGAATACGATAGGTAAGTGCATTGCCCCAAATTGGTTTAAAATCACAGGAGGTTGGCTCAAATCCCCATGATAAGATAGAACGCGCTTTCCGTGTTTTACCATTCATTGGATAGATACGCTGTAAATTCTGGTTTGCGTTAGCAATCACCGCAAACTGCCAGTTTGGTCTTTTACCCAACATTTCATTCGCAAGGTGTACACTATCTCGACCAACAGGAAACCATACCTTGCCCTGTTTAACACAATGCAATACATATTCCCGACTCCCTGGTAACGGTGCAGCACCAAAGCCAAACGATTGTTTAATGGTTACAGGACAAGCAAATTGACGACGTTGTGGATCATAACCACAACAACTCATTTCTTCAAAATATAAACTGCCTCGATTAGAGACACGCGCACCACAGCGTCTTGCTGCACGAGAAAATGAATCGAATACGACGACACCAGCAACTTGTTGTTGCATGTTGTCATCAGCACAATACTGATATTTTTTATAAAGCTCAGCCTGCATTGCTAACTTTTTTTCCTCTGGTTTAGAAAATGCCACACTGAGCATTTTGGCAACTTCTGCTTTGACATCTTTGCCACAGATCGTTTCTTCAGCATAGGCCGCTGATGAACTAACGATAAAAATCAATGCCATGACTATTTTTAACATAATGATTACTCCCTTTTAATTATTTATTTAATTATTTGGAACACCTTTATCCTAGAACAAATAAACACACAGCAGAATCCTCTGAATAAAGGATGTTCTGGCTGTTTTTTAAACAGTATGGGGTTAATTTGAGGGAGTTACTGTCTAATAGAGGGGATAAGAATAAGCAGAAATAAAGCGGGAATATTCACTCCACCCTCATCAACGCGCACTATAAAGCTTATAATCTGCACACTGCTGAATCACTTCATTAAAATATTCGGTATCCTTGTAGGCATCGATTTTCTTAAAATACTTGCCAAACCCTTGGGATTTTTTGAATTTAGCGGCTGATTTATAATCGTATTCATCATAAGCAGCAGGCCATCTTCCCCTATTATCCGTATCCAAGGCGATGCCCAATTCTTTCTCTTCAATTTTAGCGAGAGCATATAAAGTTTTTGCTTTTAGCTCTTTATCAGCAGCGTATTGCAGTGCGAGTTCATAATG
>CAYNGN010000255.1:1450-4723 GCA_964396615.1 uncultured Thiothrix sp.
ATTTCTTCAATTGGCCTACCTTTCGTGTATTCATCACCCATAAGAAGATTGCGTAATGCGCGGGTCATTTGCTGAGTCAAAAAATGCGGGTTGGCCTGTTGCGCTAAGCGGTTTAACTCTCGCAGTTGCCCAACCAATATTTCATCAGGATCAATATAACCATTATGCTGAGCAATATAGGCTTTGCCTTTTTGTTTGCTTTTTACATATAAAGGGGCAAGTTTACTATAGGTATAATCCATAATATCATTCACTTCCCATGCTTCTTTCTCTGTCTTTGGCTGAATTTTTTCAAGATAGGTGGAAATGGTTTGTTCGCTGTTTGCATCAATGCTTTTCAGGTTTTCTAAATAAACAAAATAGGCTAAACCAGTGGTATAGGCCGTGCGTGTTGTCTGTGCATATTTTTGTTGAAAGGCGGTCACATCAGCGACAACAATTGGCTGTTGTGATAATAAACGTAAATAAAGCGCGGCATAATCGACTAAAAATAGGTCTTGGCGTTTATTGCCCGTCTTTATTGTGGCAACAATTTGGCGTAATTCGCGTAAATAGTCGGTTCTTCGGGCTACTTTTTGCGGTGTTACTTGATTCTTTACCCACTCATAACGATCAACATCATCAATCAGTATTTTTGTTTGCAACTTACCGTTACCGACACGCGCGAACTGTACAAATTCAAGCTCTCTCAGTAACAAGGCATTCACCCATCTCGAATTAGGCGCTAATTGATAGACTTGTTGTAATTCTTGCAAGGAGTTTGCATTGCTTTTTAAGGCGCGTATATAGTGCATTAAGGCTTTTTCATCGTTATTTTTACACAGGCTCATTAAGCTATCCCACTGTGCATCGGTCTTAATACGAAAATCTAAATGTGAACTCATTTTTAGCGAACGGGTGCGGCTAAACACCTTGGCAAAGGCATAAGCGGATTCAGCGAACTTGCCTGTATGTTGCAATGCGCCTGCGCGAAGTGAATAAATCCATTGGGCGACTTCATTTTGTAATTGATCAATGTCGCTGGTATAGCGGGCATAAAGCTGAAGTGCTTGATCATATTGTGCCGAATAATGCGCAAGACGGATCATTAAAAACACATAGCGTTGGCGTATAAAAGGCGTTTTTACTGTTTTGAGTTTTTCTTCTGCCGCGGCAACCGCTTGATTCGCTGCATCTTGCCGCTGTTGTTTGCGTTGAGCGCGTTCTGCTGGGGTTTCATTCCACACGTCTTCGGGGTTGACTAAGGGCTGTTGTAATTGCACAAAACGCAGATAATCACTGACTTCAATGGGCAAGTCTGCACTTAGCTCACCACGATAAACAATCGCTTCTATTTCATCCGTCGTCTTGCGTAAAAACCGTTGCCAAACTAACAGGTTATAGGTTTTTTTCGCATCGTGTTGTTCGTATTGAACACCATTATAAACGCTGGCTGATTGGCTACGAGTACGCGCTATACGGGTTTCATTCAATAAGCCGTCATAGAGAATATTGAAACCATTGTCTTTATAAAACGAGCTATAGTCCTCCCCTCCCCCTGCATAAAGCGTGAGTGGTAAACTACTCAAGCAAATGCACAATATCGTTAAGCGTTTGCGGGGAAAAGCGTTTTGCATCACTGAATTTATAGAAAATAACTTCATGGGGTTTCATCAGCCTCGCTAGGTCTTGCGTAACCGTTGTTAATTGGTGTTGATTGACAGAGTCGATAATAAGCTCATCATTTTCATACAGATAATGCCCTTGATAATAATGCGATGTTAGCACTTTATAACGCTGTTTACTCAACATTTCTAGCTTCTCGTGATTCAATGGTGCACCCTGTAACAATAAGACCAATTTATGCTGGCGAATCACCCGAATCTGTTGGTAGAGTGGCAGAGCAAGATCAAGGGCTAAAGGGTAATGTTCAAAGTTGACCAAATAGCGTTTGCCGATGGCATGATCTAACACGTAATTTTTCGTATTAACATCACGGATGTTACTCATATTATAATACATTAGCACAGCACGCTTAACGGGCGGTACACCTGTTTTTTTAAAATACTTGATTTGATGCAAACGCAGAGTGACACTCAATTCGGGGTAATGCGAAGTCAGGCGTTTTAATAAGGAAAAATATTTATCGCGCGTGGTCAGTGACCAATCACAATCCATTTGTAATCGTTGGTAGGTTGTATACGGAATATGCTGGGTAATTAATTGATAAAGTCGTTTTACTGATGTTTGTTTTAAAGCGGTGTTATCTAAAAATACTACGGGGGTTATGGGGGTGAGTGGTTTTTCTTTGAGGTTAGTGGGGTTAATGGTGAGTGTTTTACGGTAGCCTATATCGAGTAATTTAATATAGAGTTGATGGGGAGTGTAAGCGTTTATTTGTGCAGTGTTGTTTTTGTAGGTTTGTGCCCAGTGGTAATAGGAGAGTTTGATTTTTGGGTTATTAGGGGTTTTATTATTGGTAAGTAGGAAGATTGTGATGAGTAAGATGAGGATAAGGAATAAAAGCTTTTTGGTTAAGAAATACATGGGATGGTATTTTACCTAGAAGGGGAATGGTCTGTATGGATAATTAAAATTAACTATGTTTATTCTTGATGAAAGAACTAAAGAAATTTAGCATAAGTATGGGTACTGACCCCTTTATTCCAAACAGCAATTTACGATTGAGCAATTAGAGCATTATGTTTATTGTTGATCATCGGTTTATGGAAATAGAAAGCTCATTCTTCGGGTGGTAGTAGCGTATCAGGTTTATTGGTATCAATGCGTTGTGCATCCAAGTCATCGGATGAGTAGATATAGCCTTTGCCACCAAGCAAGCTAATTTGATACGTGCCGTTAGGCGTTGAAAAAGTACCAAAGCTTGTTTTAATGCCCTGAGTTAAGGTGACGGTATGCTTTTCTCCATTGAGTTCATAGCTTCCTGTAACACTTGAAGTACCATTGGCAAAGTTTTTGCTTTTGGTGATAGTCGCTGTATATTCTTCCCCATCAATGGCAGGTAATTTAACAAGGTCGCCTTCTTTTAGTGTACCAATCAGATCGGCTTCACTAAGGCGAATGGCTTTGATTGGTTTGACATCTGTTTCAGGTGGGAAGTCGCTGAATAGTGTCTCTGCTTCAATGTCTTCCCATAGATCGGTAATAATAGCCGTTGATTGTGTTTCTTCTCCAGTAGGAAGGAGTAGGTCATTTTGTGCTGGCAAGGGTTGTTCGTTATTTTCTATTGATGTTGTTTCGCTAACAGGATTGGGTTTATTGGTAGAAACGTGT
>CAYNGN010000256.1:0-4714 GCA_964396615.1 uncultured Thiothrix sp.
GTAAAAAGCTACCTAAAAAAACGGAAAGTATTCCAATAAACACATAAGGTTTTTCCGCATAAGTAGGCAAATAAGGTGCTGAAATAACTTCAAGATATTGCTGCTGTTGTATGGCAGAAAGCCGCGCCGTTTCTAACGATGCCAATGCCGATTCATAAAGCCTTTCAGCAATCATTTTTTTAGTTAATAGCTTTTCATAATCACCAAGCAATGTATTGAGTGTTGTCTTGTCGCCCTGCTTATCCTTTTTTACCCAACGTTTTCTTTCACGTAAAATTTGTTTTTTTAATGCCTGAATTTTATTTTCTAACGAGCGAATCTTGAACGAACTGGCTTGTAGATAAGAACTCATATTGGCTAACGCTGCTTCAGCAGATGAGAGTTCACCTTCTAAGGTAGCAACAATTCCAAGTCTTACTTGTGTTGTTTTTTCAGGATCTAACTCTTTTTGCTGTTCGCGAAAGATCGTGACAGCAGAGCGGGCTTCCACCAGCTTTTTCTCAGCATTTTTTAGTTCTTTTTTAGCAAACGATAAACTATCATCACGAGAACGGTCTGATAATTTATTAATCTTTTCTTCAGCTTTGGCTAATAACGCTTTAGCAATAGTATAGCCTTTTTCAGCAGAAAACGCGGTTACACCCAGTGTTGTAATACCTGAGGTTACATCATGATTAATGTAAATAATATCATACCAATAATCGGCAAACGCTCTAAAACTAGCATCATCACTTAAACGCGCCCACCAATCATAATCTGCATTCGTATAGTGTTCACGTACTCCAAGGACTGGATCAATTTCTCGCAATAAATTATCTGACCAGATATATTCTCTGGCGATATAAGAATTTTTAGCCGAACCTGCCCCACCTGCTAAACTAGACAACCCTCCAAGTAGATCAACTTGAATCTTCCCTCCCTCTTGGATGACATATTTTGTTTCTATGTAATATTGCTTAGAGGCAAAGGAAACGTAATAGACACTTGCAATAATCGTTGGCAAAATAACAAAGAGTAAAAAAGATATTTTATTTTTCATGCATTAAATACAGATCTATATAAATAAGTTTAGAGTTTTTGATAAAGCTGAATTGCTTCATCAACATCATCGTAGATAGTAATTTTTCCTACATCAAACAACAAAGCAACCTCACAAAATTTTCTAATAGTAGACATAGAGTGTGACACCATAATAATGGTTGCCTCTTTACTTTTTCTCTCAAAATGCTCCGAGCATTTTCGTTGAAAAGAGGCATCACCAACACCCATGACTTCATCAATTAAAACAATCTCAAAGTCAATTGCCATACTAAGCCCAAAGGCTAATCTTGCTTTCATACCATTAGAATAGTTACGGATGGGTTCATAAAAAAACATGCCAAGTTCAGAAAAATCTTTGACATACTCTGTTACTTGAATAATATCAGCATTATAAATACGGCAAATAAAGCGCAAGTTCTCCTCACCTGTTAAACTGGGACTAAATCCACCTGAAAACCCTAATGGCCAAGAAAACTTGCCTTTTCGTATTATTTTTCCTTTATCAGGAAATTCTGATCCAGCAATAAGCCGCAACATTGTAGACTTCCCAGAACCATTTTTACCGAGAATAGCTAGGTTTTTATGCTCAGGAAATTTAAAATTAAAATCTTTAAAAATATAATTACGTGCATTTTTTAATGGATAGCTTTTAGTGACATTATGAAATTCAATCATTATTGTTCTTAACTTGTTTGACGGGCATACTCTCTATTTTTGTGTAATGATGCTAGACCAACGGCTAAAAGAATCAATACAAATGTCCATAAATACTGTACGTCTAAATAAACACCTTCATAAGATTGAAAATAAGCACTTCTAAACCAATCAATGCCATGCAAAATAGGATTATAAAGCGCAATTTCTCTTGCACCATCAGGTAAACTTTCAACCGTAAAAAATATCCCTGAAATGAAAAAAAAGGGACGCTGAATAACAGCATAGGTTTGATTATAGGAAGGGATAAACAAGAGAATGCTTGCATTTAAACAACCAATACCAATCGCCAACAACCATAAAGAAACCGTTGCGGCAAACAAGCCTAATAAAGAATCAATCGAGCGATAAACACCAAAATAGGCAAACATTAATAAAAGAAAGACAAAGACAACAGTAAGAGTTGCAAATTCAAGTAAAGCTCTTGCAAGTAACACATCAAAAGGCTTTACTTGCGGGTAAGCCAATAACGCTCTATTACCTTCGATACCCGTCATTGTCTTATTAACAGTATTTGAAAAAAATAGCCACGGAATCATGCCTGTTAAAAAAAATAAAGGGAGATCCTGATCGGTTCCAATGGGAGACCCTCTTCCCATCGCCGAAAACATCGCAACTAAAACTAAAATAAAGGCTACAGGCTCAAATAACGCCCATAAATAGCCTAGTTTATTACGATCAAAACGCGTACGGGTTTCTCTCAAAATAAGCGCATGAATAACACGAGATTGTATTCTTAATGCGTTAAGCAAACATGACCTCTTGATTCTAAGTTAAACACGCTACCGCCCTACCCTGTTATTTATAATATCAAAGTATAGGAGGCGCTATTTACTTGGATGTTCTGTGATTAAAAAATGGATGCGGGGTTAGGTAAGTTTAGTAGCCCTGTACCACAATCGACTCATGTGACGCTCAACACGATACACTAGAATATAATAATATTCGCGCTCAAATATTAACCAAACTTAAGAGCCTATCCTCATTTTAGGGAAATGACTTAACTTTTTGTTTTAGCTAATCTCAACCATTTCATACGACTTAACCAGATCATCTAATTGCTTTATCTGCGATAAAAAAAGCTCTAACTTATCTAAAGGCAAAGCACTTGGTCCATCACATTTTGCATTAGCGGGATCAGGATGCGCTTCAAGAAATAAGCCTGCTAACCCCACAGCCATTCCCGCACGCGCTAATTCAAAAACCTGCTGCCGCCTCCCCCCCGAAGCTTCTCCTAGGGGATCACGCTGTTGCAATGCATGAGTAACATCAAAAATAATAGGCAAGTTTCCACAGGTTTTTTTCATGACACCAAAACCTAACATATCAACCACTAAATTATCATAGCCAAAGGAAGTACCCCGCTCACAAATAATAATTTTAGCATTCCCTGCTTCTTTAAATTTTTCTACAATATGGATGATCTGGGACGGACTTAAAAACTGGGGTTTTTTTATATTGACCACGCAATTCGTTTTTGCAAGTGCCATCACTAAGTCAGTTTGACGCGCCAAAAAGGCAGGAAGCTGTAATACATCAACCACTTCAGCAACAGACTCAGCCTGACAAGGTTCATGTACATCCGTTATAATAGGTACACTAAACTCGGCTTTAATAGCCTCAAAAATTTTAAGCCCTTCTTCTAACCCTGGACCACGAAATGAATGAATGGAAGAACGGTTTGCCTTATCAAAGCTTGCTTTAAAAACATAAGGTATACCTAATTTTTCTGTTACTCTGACATACTCAGCACATGAGCGCATCGCTAACTCTCGTGATTCCAGTACATTGATGCCACCAAATAAAACAAAACTTTTTTCGTTAGCAATTTCTATTGCATTATTTATTCTCATAATACTCCACCTCTATGAAAGCACTTCGACAAAACAGTAACAAAACGAATTCTCAGCAAAAGGAGAGTACAATTGATGACCCTGAGTTACAACACACACTACAACAAAAAAACACAGGACAACTCTACTGTTTCGGCATTTTATTTTTCACTCAACACACTATTAGCATATTCCTACAAGCCTCAAACAACAAAATAATTTTTGTCAAAACAGCCAAGGATGCTCTGAAAAAGGGTTTTAACAGCTCATCCCACATCATTTCATGGGGACGACGAGGTGAAAAAGAATCACACAAACTCTCGCAACAAACAGGTGTACCTGTTTGGCTCATAGAAGACGGCTTTATACGCTCCGTCGGTCTTGGCTCCGACTTCAATCTACCTGCATCACTGGTTATTGATACTCAAGGAATATACTACGATCCTAATCACCCGAGTGATTTAGAAGACTTGCTTGAAACCCACACCTTCACAGAGTCAGAAAAAAAACGCGCTCAACACTTACAACAGCAATTAACCAAACTCGCCATTAGTAAATACAATTTAGGACAAGCATTTAATTTATCCTGTTTACCAGATTATGCAAACAGTAAGTCTATTCTCTTGATTCCAGGTCAAGTAGAAAATGATATGTCTATCATGAAGGGAACGGTTGATATTTGTACCAACACCGCCTTGATCAAAGCGGTGCGTAACACAAATCCTAATGCCTTTATTATTTATAAACCACATCCTGATGTACTCAGTGGTAATCGTATCGGACACGTTGCCACTGATATTACGAAGCATTATTGTGATTTTGTCGCCGAGGATATTCGGATTATAGATTGCCTACAACTTGCTGATGAAGTGCATACGATGACATCGCTAGTAGGTATGGAGGGACTCTTATATGACTGTAAGGTACATTGCTACGGCATACCGTTTTATGCAGGGTGGGGATTAACAATAGATAGACACTTATCACCACGACGTACTCGAAAGCGAACACTTACTGAACTAATCGCAGCGACTTATATACTTTATCCACGCTATATTGATTGGCAAAAAGAAACGTTTACCACGCCAGAAGATATTCTTACAACGTTACATGCTGAATTATTAGCA
>CAYNGN010000257.1:0-3183 GCA_964396615.1 uncultured Thiothrix sp.
AGGGGATATTATTTCATGAACAAGTCATTACTCAAGTACACATCTTGTTATCAGTCTGTAACTCATATCACCACTAATATTACGGCTAAACGGGTCATAGTGATGATGACGTTGGTGTTTTCATTCGGGTGTACACAGACCTCTAGTGTCACTAACACACGTGTGGAAAATAATGACCCTCTTGCACCCATGAATCGTCGTATTCATCGTTTTAATTTTGCCGTAGATGGCGCTGTTATTAAACCGATTGTAAAGGGCTATACGAAGATTACGTCTGATGTTGCTAAAAAAGCAGTAAGCAACTTTTCGGCAAATTTAGCGGATCCAGCTATTGCATTGAATCAATTTTTGCAAGGGAATATCGACTTAGGTATACAAGATTCTGCTCGTTTTATCTTCAACTCTACTTTTGGTATGGGTGGGTTGATTGATATTTCAACACTCATGGGACTTGCCAAGCATGAAGAAGATTTTGGTCAAACACTCGCCGTTTGGGGAGTGGGCGCAGGGCCGCATATTAATGTTCCGCTGTGGGGGCCAAGTAACTTACGTGATGGAGTTGGCAGTATTGTTGATACCTTTGCTCATCCGTTAGCGTATTTGAAAAATCATACCTCGCGTAATGCGCTTACTGGCTTATTAGCTGTCGATAAACGTGCCTCTTTATTGGGTGCTGAAGAGCTAATCACAGGTGATGCTTATCTTTTTATTCGTGATGCTTATAACCAACGTCGCGAACACTTAATCAAAAATGGAGAAGTTGAAGATGCTTTTCTTGATGATGAGGAATAATAATAACTTATGAAAACCCCTTTGCTTGCTGTTTTTTCGGTGTATAAACGGCTGTTAAAATACCCTGTGCGTATACTTTTCGTTATTATGATGCTGGTATTGTTGTCAGCCTACCATATAAAAGATTTTTCCTTTGATGCTTCTAGCGATACGTTGGTAGCCGAAAATGATCCTGCGTTAACTTATTATCAAGAGGTTCGAGAGCGTTTTACCCGTGGTGGTGAAAGTTTTCTTTTTCTGACCTATACCCCAAAAGAAGGAGAACTGATCGGCAAAGAAAACCTTGCGCATATTGCACGCTTGCAAACCAAGCTAGAAGGAATTAAAGGTGTTGCTTCAGTCTATTCCATTCTTGATGCACCTTTATTAAAAAGTCCGCGTATTTCCTTAAAAGAAATCAAAGAAGGTTATCGAACGCTTGCGTCGAGTAATGTTGATTTTGCGTTAGCCAAAGAAGAATTGGCGAATAGTCCTATTTTTCAAGGTTTATTGATTTCGGATGATGCACGGACAACTGCATTGCGGATTGATTTAAGTTTTGAGGGTGAATTGGAGACATTGCGTAAAAAACGTGATGAAGATCGACTTGCCTTTAGCCGAGGTGAAATAGGGCAGGATGTACTTGATACGAGTACCAGCGCCCATGCCACTGAACGTAAACGTTATCTCGCACAACGTGAGCAGTTATTAGCAGAAGTACGTCAAGTGCGTGAGCAAGCACGGCAACATGCAACTGTGTTTCTTGGTGGTGTACCAATGGTTGCCGCCGATATGATTCGTTATGTGAAGCAGGATATGATGGTTTTTAGTGCCATTATCTTCTTAGTGCTTATTGTGATGCTGTACCTGTTTTTCCGCTGTTGGCGCTGGGTGATATTGCCTTTAGTGACGGCAACAATGACTATTATTATTGTGATGGGGTGGTTGGGTGCCATTGAGAAACCCGTAACGGTTATTTCATCGAATTTTATTTCCTTATTAGCCATTTTAACCATTTCGTTTACCATTCACTTGATTGTGCGCTACCGAGAATTATTATTGTCACAACCCGATATAGGGCATAAACGTATTGTTTTCAAAACGATGGGCGATAAGTTTTTGCCCTCACTCTATACCGGTTTGACGACGATTGTTGCCTTTGCATCGTTATTATTTACCGATATTGTCCCCGTCAAAGATTTTGGTTTATTAATGTGTGTGGGGGTTTTAGTCTCGTTATTGATGACTTATCTGTTATTTCCTAGCATCTTACTGCTATTAACCAAGACAACAGGCAGTAAGACCTTAGGTGAGTCGCCGAAAATGACATTATTCTTTTCAAAACTCGCCACAACCCATTCCCAAAATATTTTATTATTTAGTGTGTTATCCATTGTTGTTGCAGGTATTGGTATTTCAAAACTAGGGTTGGATAATCGTTTTATAGATTATTTCAAAGCAGATACTGATATTCACCAAGGCATGTTAGATATTGACCAGCATTTGGGGGGTACGGTACCTTTTGATGTCATTATCAAGTTTCCACCTTATGAAGCAGCCAATTCAGCGGCGGCAGAAGATGATTTTTTTAGTGAAGAAGATGCTTATCCAGAACGCTACTGGGTTACGCCTGATAAACTGAAAATACTGCGAGAATTACAAGCCTATATTCAGTCACTAGAACAAACGGGCAAAGTGATGTCATTGGCGAATCTTGAGCAAATTGCGATGGATTTTACGGGGGGGGAACCCTTAGAAGCACTTGAAATAGCCGCTATTCTTGGTATTGTGCCTGATAGTATTCGAGAGCAACTGATTGATCCATATATTTCACCTACTTCGGGGGAAATGCTGATTTCAGTACGGGTGAAAGAAAGTGGAGCGTCTTTTTCACGTGAAGATTATCTGAATAAAATTAAGCAGTTTGCTGTACAAGAATTAGGTCTGAAAGCCGATGCAATACAAACAACAGGAATGCTCGTATTATTCAATAATATGTTGGTGCATTTATTTGATTCACAGCTAACCACCATTTTGTATGTCGTGGGGTTAATTTTCCTGATGATCTTGGTTTCGATGCGCTCAATTAAGTTGGCGTTGATTGGCCTATTGCCTAATTCATTAGCAGCCGCGAGTGTGTTGGCGATTATGGGGTATCTGAATATTCCCTTAGATTTAATGACCATTACCATTGCTGCGATTGTGATTGGTATTGGTGTTGATAATGCCATTCATTATTTACATCGCTTTAAGCTAGAGTGTAAAATTACACATGATGTGCGTGAAGCCGTCAGAAAGAGTCACAATAGTATTGGTTCAGCGATTTATTTTACCTCTTTTACTATTGTTGCAGGGTTCTCCATTCTCACTTTTTCTAATTTTTTGCCAACCGTATATTTTGGTTTATTTACC
>CAYNGN010000257.1:3193-4702 GCA_964396615.1 uncultured Thiothrix sp.
GCATTAATGGCTAATTTATTAATATTACCCAGTTTATTGGTGATTTTTTATGATGAATAAGTGTCTAATAATGACAATCAATGATAACGATAGAATTATTTAAACTGTGTAATAACGAAGGAATTTAATATGAAAGTAGGATTAGAATGTAAACGATGGGCAAGTTGCTTGTTGGTTATGATAGGATTTGCTACGGCATCCATTGCTAATGCAGAAGTAAGCAATCCAGAAACCATTATCGCTGCTGAATCAAAAAAACTAATGGGAATGTTGAATAAGGAAGGTGCTACTTTTAGTAGTGATCCACAGCCTTTTTATGCTCAGGTAGCTCAGCAATTAAAGGGTATTGCTGATCTTCCTGCCATCGCCAGAGGCGTTATGGGAAGTTACTATAAAACAGCAACTGCTGACGAACAAAAACGCTTTGCCGATGTTTTTGCAAAAAGCATGGTAAAAATTTACAGTGACTCGCTAATTAAGGCAAAGCCAAAGTCGATTACTCTCGTTCCTGCAACAAAGGCAAATACTAATCCACGTAAAAGCAAGGTTGTAGTAAATATTGCGGCAGATGATGGTGGTGTTTATCAGGTCAGTTATAGCATGTTGCTTAACAAGCAAGATAAGTGGGTGGTGCGTAATCTTGTTGTTGATGGGGTTAATTTTGGTCTAACGTACCGCAATCAGTTTAAAAGCGAAATGCAACAAAGTGGCAATAATATTGATCATGTGATTGCTAATTGGGCAAAAACAGCCAATAAATAGTTTTTTATCTGTTGTTTTTCGAGTTACGAGATTCCAGCCTCGTAGCTCAGTCTTAGTGGCTCTGCCACCTCAAAAAACCCACCAAATATATTCGTCACTATCAAGGGCTTGAGATTATGTCATCTTCCATGATACTGTGTATGCGCTGCTTTTCCCCCATTATTAAATTTATCCTCGTCACACTCCTGTTTATGAGTACCATGCGCCTTGGTTTTATGTTGTTCTTGGTTTTGTCTTTATTGTTTTTATGGAATTAACAACCCCTTCTTTTATTAATCAATACGATGCGCGACCTAATATTCTCTTTATTGAATACCTCATCTACCCCAAAGAAGTTTTTTCCATGCTCTGGGTTGGTTATAAACCCCTTAGTCAATGATCTGATGCTAAATTCCAGTTATTCCATGCTGTACGCGGTGTATGAGTTAAAGCATGAGAAAAAGGGCGGCATTAGTTATGGAAAGATGCCTATTGAAGAGGCAACCCAGCGTGTTAAACAAGGTATGGGGCTTGCAGAAAGCAGCTTTAGCAACCCTGATATTCCGACATTACATCATCAACAAGCGATCAAACGACGTGCTAAACCGTATAACCTTGTCATTATTTTAGAGGAAAGCTTAGGCGCTGAGTTTGTTGGTTCATTAGGCGGCTTGCCACTCACCCCATATTTAGACGAATTATCAAAACAAGGCATTTAGGTATCCTCTCTAAATTTCAGGGTAAACCGCTCAAAGAATATTTATAACT
>CAYNGN010000258.1:0-4700 GCA_964396615.1 uncultured Thiothrix sp.
GTCATTACACTTAGCCAACGCATCAACACTGGGCTTAAAGTCATGCGTCAACGACGCAGGATGCGCCAATAAGGCAATACGCTTGCCTTGTAGTTGTTTTCTTAATGATTCTTCGTTGAGTAAACGGTCAATACCGAACTTCATACACACCCCTAGATTGTCTAATATGACACTAACACTACCAAAATTACTATTTAATAACAAAATAGCCTATAAAAAAATTAAGCAACCACGTCATTCTCATCGCACAATAACACGATATAACGTCTGTTCACTTTCTTGATATTTTTTCTCAAACAAGGTCAATGGAGTGACGGGTTGAATAATTTCAACATCCTGACAGTTTTTACTCAGTAGATTAGCACTAAAACAAAACTCTGCTGCATAAATTTCCCAATTCGTACGTAACTCGATAATCCCACCCAAAGCTAATAAATCACTAAAAACAGGATGTGCATGAAAACGACGTTTAAGATGAACCGATTTAGGATAAGGATTAGGATAAAGTAATAAGTGACGTTTGAGCTGCCAACCTGCTTGTAAGGCTAATCGCCAAAAATCAATCAAATCAGCCTGTACCAACAATACATTCTCAGGTAACGGGTCATCATATTGCTTTGATAAACGTTTAATAGAACGATCCACACCTATCACCCATGCATCAGGGTATTTTGCGGCTACTAAGCGAGTACTCATTGCCGTACCACACCCTGAGTCAATAATCAGTGGTTTATTTATATCACGGCCAAGACAAGCCGAAACACTATTGAATGCTGCTAAGGTATGTTCAGCAATTGGTTTTTCAAAGCGTGTTACACGGTGCTTTTCAATAATTCCTTGCAGGTTTTTGTGAATCCCCGTTTGACTACTGTTAATCGTACGTGAATTAGTACTAGCGCTAGACATATGCATTAACACACTCTAAAAAAACGATTCACACCGCCAAAGCCGTCAAAAAATCAGCAATCAAATCATCAATATCTTCGATACCCACTGAAAAACGAATCATTCCATCAGCAATGCCCATTGAAGCGCGACGTTCCACCCCCATTTCATAATAAATCGTATCCGCAACAGGGATAGCTAGCGTTCGGTTATCACCAAGATTACTGGCTGTCACAACCAGTGAGAGCGCATTAAGAAAATCAAAACGATTAATATCTTCATGCAATTCAATACTCATTAAAAAGCCATAATGAGTAAATAAATCCGTCGCCCTTCGATGCTCCTTATGCTTTTCAATACCTGGATAAAAAACCTTATTCACACGATCATGCGCTTCAAAAAAATTCGCTAACGTCAATGCATTCGCGCAAGAACACTCCAAACGCAATGCGGTCGTTTCCATACCCACTGCAAGGTGATGAGCAGATTCAGGCGGTAATGTCCCTCCCATATCACGCAACCCTTTTTTCAGAATTTGGGTAATACCCCATGTTTCTTTTGCACCTTTTTTATAAATGTCATACAGGTTGTCATAGCATGACCAATCATACAAACCTGTTTCAGTGACTGATCCCCCCAAGGAAACGCCATGCCCCCCCATTACTTTAGTTAGTGAATTAATCACTAAACTTGCTTGCGCTACTTTCGGTTGAAATAAGTAGCCTGAGGTCAGTGTATTATCCACAATATACAAAATATTATTTTGCGCACACACTTCCCCTATTCTCATTAGGTCAGTAACTTGTGTCGCAGGATTAGCAATCGTTTCAACAAAAACGGCCTTGGTATTTGGCTGTAGTGCGGCACGGATATTGTCAGCATTCGTTGAGTCAACAAAGCTTACCTCAATACCAAATCGTGTTAGCGTATTAAAAAAACTATTGGTATTGCCAAATAAAAATGAACTGGATATAAAATGATCACCTGCTTTTAACAACGACAGCATTGTTGTCGAAATAGCTGACATCCCTGTAGCAAAACATGCCGTTGCCACACCTCCTTCCATTTTAGTGATTTTTTCCGCTAAAGCCGCTGTGGTGGGATTATTAGCACGGCCATAGGAAAAACCCGCTTGTTTGCCTTGAAAAACCAGAGCAATATCTTCTGCCTTCTCATACCCATAGGCAACAGAGGTATGCACAGGCTTATGTAACGAACCATGTTCAATCGGCTTTTGCAGATCACTATGCAGAGTTGTAGTGGTAAAACCCTTGTTATTTTTCATTATTATGGTCTCTTTTTTTAGCAATACGAAACAGATATTATTCTAAAATCAAACGCGCATTAAGCTTTTGCACTGGACGGTTATTGCTACCCCCCATTGTCGTTTCAAAGATATGTAATTGCTTAGCTGAAATCATCATTGGGGTTTTCAGGATAAACCAACGCACACCTTCAGTACAAGGTGGTGTTGTTAACGAGCCATTGAGACGATAATAGTTACTAACCTTCATTTCTGATTCAAGACCTTTTAACGTCTTTGCTCCTAAACGGTTTTCATCACCTGCTTTGCGAGGCATTTGTTTCCACAATTCCGTCAGTGTACTGTCAGCAATACCAGGAACAAACATCATTGCAACCACCAACAACTCACCATTACGATTTTTATGTACAAAATGTCCTTCAAAGGGAAAACGCTTACCGTTCACAGTATGTTCACTAGGTGAGTGAAAGTTAAAGTGTTGTAAATTAAACGTCTCATCATCTATTTTAACCGAATTTCCAAGCCCTACATCAACTTGAATACTATTACCAGTATGTTTAATACTGTCAGGAATTAACATACTGTAATCAAAAACCAATGGGGCTTGTTTAATATCGGTTGCTTCATTGGTATTTATATTGACAGGCGATTGATTCTTACCTCCCGAGCATAACGTAAAATCAGGCGAGAGTTCTCCCCAGTAATCTGCACCTACACGCCCCTGATAACCCCATTTCACTGGCTCTTCAGCAGCAAGTTGTGTCGAGCTGACAATACTAATACCTAAACCAGCAAGCACACTAAGAAGTTTCTTATTCATAAATTAATAACCTTCACTGATTGACCACTCCCTAGCGAGGATCCATCATAAATAATATAAAAGATCGAAAGTCTATGCCGAATATTATAAAGTTACAAGCGCTAACCCGCATACCTACAACCCATGTCTAATATGCATAGGTTATAGATACCATTCTCCCCTCAGCTTGTTATAATCCTGTTTTATTTTTTATAGTTCGCATCCCAGCATGGACATCATCGTAAACGGAAAAACAAACACAGTTCACCCTAATACCAGTGTTGCTGACTTGATCACAATACTCGCACTGGATGGCAAGCGTTTTGCCATTGAAATCAATAAAGAACTGGTACTAAGAAGTAGCTTTGATACAACCCACTTACACGCTGGTGATAAGATTGAAATCGTAGGCGCTATAGGTGGCGGATAATCATCATGAAAAAAGATAGTCTTATTATTGCAGGAAAGGAATACCAATCACGTCTGTTAACAGGGACGGGAAAGTATGCTGACATGGAACAAACACAACAAGCCACCGAAGCCAGTGGTGCAGAAATTGTAACCATTGCTATTCGTCGTAGTAATATTGGTCAACATGCTAACGAGCCTAACTTACTTGATATATTACCGCCTGAAAAATACACCTTATTACCCAATACAGCAGGGTGTTACACACTAGAAGATGCGGTAAGAACCTGTCGTTTAGCACGTGAATTGTTAGATGGACATAAATTAGTAAAACTTGAAGTACTTGGTAATGAAAAAACCTTATTCCCTAATGTAATTGAAACTTTAAAAGCGGCGGAAATACTGGTAAAAGACAATTTTGATGTCATGGTATATACCAATGATGATCCTATTATTGCCAAACAGTTAGAAGAGATCGGCTGTGTTGCCGTTATGCCATTAGCCGCCCCCATTGGTTCAGGACTAGGAATTCGCAATCCGTATAATATTTTAGAAATTATTGAGAATGCAAACGTCCCTATTTTAGTTGATGCCGGCGTAGGTACAGCTTCTGATGCCGCCATTGCTATGGAGTTAGGCTGTGATGGCATTCTCATGAATACCGCTATTGCTGACGCACAAAATCCTGTGCTCATGGCAACAGCCATGAAAAATGCAGTACTTGCAGGCCGTCAAGCTTTCCTTGCAGGTAGAATACCACGTAAACGTTATGCTTCCGCCTCTTCACCTATTGATGGTTCATTTATTTAGTGAGTTTATTTAAATCTTTATGAACAATGATAGTACCAACAGTAGCCGTCACGATAAACACTACACCCGAAAAATCCGTAGCTTCGTATTACGCCAAGGGCGAGTCACCAAAGCACAAAAAGTTGCGTTAGAAACACTGTGGCCTGTATTTGGCATTGAAAGAGCCAATACCCTGATCAATTTTCCACAACTCTTTCGCAATAATGCACCTATTACCTTAGAAATTGGCTTTGGCAATGGTGCATCACTGGCAAAAATGGCTATCAATGCCCCTAAACGTAACTTTGTTGGCATTGAAGTTCATCCTCCAGGGGTGGGCAATTTATTACGTTTAATTGGCGATAATCAGTTAAAAAATATCCGTATTCTTAATGATGATGCGGTAGAAATTCTTCAACAACGTATCACACAAGAAAGCTTAGATCGTGTACAACTGTATTTTCCTGATCCTTGGCATAAAAAAAAGCACAACAAACGTCGCATTGTCACCGCAGAGTTTGTTAACTTACTTGCATCACGTTTACAGGATAACGG
>CAYNGN010000259.1:0-4690 GCA_964396615.1 uncultured Thiothrix sp.
ATGAAGCCCCTGACACTTCTAAGGAGTGTATTCTGCATGTACATTTGATTTTAGCCTTATAATCATTGATTCGATACTCTCACTAAAGCCTGTGCCACTTAACGTTATACCATCGGTCGTTTCAAAGGTAATATCAGCATCAGTATCCACTATTTGTTTGCTAGGTGAATACCTAAGATCCGTTGTTTGTAAAATAAACCCTGCATTTTCGTCATCACTGGGTTTTTGTAACACGATTTCACCTTGCAACAACATATCACCTGATGCATCACGTAGCACCTTATCAGCACTTAATGATAAAGAACTATTTTCGGTTCGTACGAGAAGAGCAGGTTTATAAATTTCACTGGTTTTTGTCGCTTTATGATGCACTAAATGTTCACCCATAATACTGTATTGCATCTTACCTTTCTGATCCGTGACATAAAGCGAAAAATCACTCAGGTAATAATCCACTTTGCTTTTGTCCATTGAGGTGATAAATGCCTCTTGCTTATGCCAAAGCTTATGGAACCATGTTGATGTCAACCCAAGCACGATAGCAAGTACGACGAGTAGCAGTCCATTTTTAGCCATTATCTTGCTTCATTACCTGATGCTGCCCTTAATTAATCCTAATACTATAAAATAGTGTTTATAATTCAGTGTTCAAGATAAGAGCTTAACATACTTTCAAGTTTGCCTTGAGCATCCAATATCATTTCACTTGCTTCTCTAACAGCCCCTCGCCCACCTTTTTCTTCAGTCACCCAATGCGCATGTTGACGCACAAAAGCATGAGCATCATTAACTGCAATAGCCATACCTACTTGTGACATCACAGGTAAGTCGATCACATCATCACCTATAAAGGCAACTTGTTCAGACGACAAGCCCGTATCTTTTAGCAATGCTTTAAAGGCAGGACGTTTATCACGATAGCCTTGATAAATCAGTTTGGAGGGAATATTTAAGTTTTTAGCACGATGCATCAGTAGTTCTGATTTTCGCCCTGTCAAAAAGGCCACATCAATACCCCCTTCTTGTAGCATACGAATACCATGTCCATCTTTTGAATTAAACGCCTTGTATTCTTCTCCTTGATTATTATAAAACAGGCTACCATCCGTTAATACTCCATCAACATCCAAAATAACAAGCTTAACTGAACGTGCAAGCACATAAATAGGTTTCATTAGCAAACTCATGAATATAGTTAGATAAGAAAAAAAGCAGAAACGCTACACAATACCTGCTTTTAACAAATCATGCATATGTAATATGCCTTCTACTTTCCCTGTATTATTAACAACAGGCAAAATGGTAATTTCATGTTTTTGCATCATATTAAGCGCTACCATCGCAAGAGCATCAGCACTCACAGTGTAATGACAAGGAATAAGCGCGGTATGAATTGGCGTACTCATATCATTATTTTTTTCAAAAAAACGGCGCAAATCACCATCCGTAAAAATACCTTGTAGATTGTTTTGTGTATCACAAATAAGCGTTGCACCTAGATGTTTACTGGTCATCGTTAAAATGGCTTCACCTAATGTTGTATGGGGTAATACAACAGGTAACGCATCATCCTGATGCATAATATCACGCACATGAACCAATAAACGCTTACCAAGGCGACCCGCTGGATGTGAACGTGCAAAATCATCAGGGGTAAAATCGCGCGCTTCTAATAATGCAATTGCCAATGCATCGCCAAGCACCAAGGTAACCGTTGTACTTGATGTAGGTGCAAGTCCCAATGGACAGGCTTCTTCTTGCACCGCAATATCAAGGTGAATATCAGCCAACGTTGCCAACTCAGAGCTTACTTCCCCCGTCATAGCAATAATACGCGCGCCCAAACGCTTAGCGGCACTGGCCAATATAATGAGTTCTTCAGTCGCACCCGAGTTAGAAATAGTAATAACAACATCACCGGCTGTAATCATCCCTAAGTCACCATGCAATGCCTCTCCTGGGTGTACAAAATAGGCGGGGGTTCCTGTACTAGAAAAGGTAGCCGCTATTTTCTTACCAATATGACCCGACTTCCCCATCCCCGTCACAATCACGCGTCCCTTACTATTGAGAATGGTGTTACATGCGTGATCAAACGCCTCATCAAGACGTTGTGATAAGCCTTTGATTGCCGTTAATTCAATATCAATAACACGCTTAGCAATCGTAGTATAGGTTGAAGAAATCATAGAGGTAGGCATAGAAAAGATGAACACCTTATGTTATTCATCGAGTGATAAAAAAGCATGAACTCATAGGCAATAAATAGGCTTAAGAAAATCCCTCCTTTCGCACGAGAAATAAGGTTTTTTTGCCAGCAACCACGCGCAAACACCCACAATAACAAAGTAAGACCAACCATAATGGGCATATCACGATAAATGGCATTAGAATCAGCATGAATAGGCATTGTCGTGCTAAGTAAGGCTGGAATAGCCAGTACGCCCAACGTATTAAAAATGTTAGAACCGACAATATTACCAATCGCCAGCTCCGTCTCACCCTTCTTAGCGCTGATCAGTGTAGCCGCTAATTCAGGTAAACTCGTACCAATAGCCACCACGGTAAGCCCAATCATCAAATCACTCACATGAAACATTTTTGCAATATTCGTCGCTCCCCAAACCAACATATGAGAGCTAGCAAGTAAAACCACTAAACCAACTATCGTCCATACAAAAGCAAGATGCTTATGTGCCCTATCTGGTACTTCTTGTTCAACTTCCTCCAAAAATGAATCTTCAGGATTCGATAAAGAGATATATACCATCCAAATCAATACTAAAAATAAGCCAACAAACAACACAATACCATCAATAAAACTAAAGCCGCCCCACTGAATAAGCCCTAAAGCAACACTTTCGGCTAACAACAAGATAGGCAGTTCACGACGAATAATACGCGAATTGACAGGTAAGGCGAAAAATAAACCCGTAAGCCCCAGTACTAACGCAATATTAGTAATATTAGAACCAACAGCATTACCAATACGTAAGTTAGGATTGTCGTGCAACGCTGCAACACCAGCCACCAACATTTCAGGAGCTGAGGTACCAAAACCAATCACCAACATCCCCACAAGCAAAGGCGGAACACCTAAAAAACGCGCGATATCAGCAGCGCCATCAACAAAACGATCTGCGCTCCACAAAAGTAAAACAAGACCAGCAATAATAGCAGCTACCGACAAAAGAGAAAGAGGCATAAGAATGATTCGGGGATTATGGTAAAACTAAGAAGTATACAAAATATAAACAGAAAATGCAGAATATAGTCATTTTAATCGTCTACTTTAACCGTTGATTGAAATTCAAGTGACAGGAACTTTTAGGCAACGTATACTGTTCGACACTTCGATATTACCAAGACACTTAAACTTGTGGGTAAGTAATGTCAAAGCAGGTTTCACAACGGGGGCGACATGGCTTCGACGTGGATTACAAAACCTGAGGAGCATGCAGTGGATCCAGTGACCACTTTAACCATAGCTGTAAACTCTTAGTTGCCAACGACGACAACTACGCTCTAGCGGCTTAATCCCCGTTAGCTTCTGCCCAGATTTTCTTGTAGGTTCGGGGTCAGAAGTCATAATACAAGATCGCGATCGAAGTTAGTTCAGGACGGACACGCTAAATACCTAAATCTGAAATCGCCTATTGAAACCCTGAGCGTCGGGTTCATGCTGGCTAAACTAAAGACGTAACTAAGCATGTAGCGCCTACAGGCAGCGGATTTGCGGACGGGGGTTCGATTCCCCCCGCCTCCACTTTTTGACTGTTTCACACCGTATCAAATCATTAAAAAACACCTCTAAACCTGCACTCTAGCAGGTTTTTTTGTGCCTGTTCGTTTCATCCGTGTGTCAGGCTGTATCATACTATCTCGTAAAAAAGTTGGTACATTTGTTGGTATCTTTAGAGAGCTTCCACGCTTGCGTAAAATATATGGCGCTGGAAAATGGAGAAAAAGAAAAGGTATTGCAGAGTTGCGTTTATCAGATGGCGACTTGGTTAAGGCTGAAATCCATTGGTATGAAGCTAGTGGCATAGGAAAAAAAGAATTTAAAATTAAGAGATATGTGGAGTGAGAAAATGAAACAAGAAGATAAGTATTGCTTTGTGGTGTGCCTTGATAATACAGACTATGTGGCTTCACTTGAGCCTCGTAAAATTTATCAATGTATACCTGATGCAATGGCAAAAAAACATAATCAAATAAGAGTGATTGATGAATCAGGGGAGGATTACCTTTTCCCCTTAGGATTATTTATTGCAGTAGATTTACCTAAAAAAGTAGAGGATGCAATTATGCTTGCTCCTTAAAATCAATTTAATAGGGACGTTAAAATTTTAACTTCCAACAGATAGGACGTTAATTTTTAACGTCCAGAATAAGGTGGACTTTACCACCTTTTTTTGTGCGTGTAATATGCTGATATTATGGGAGTATTTTTCAGGAATGGGGAAAATACTAGGCAGTCGAACAGAAGTATTTCACATTAAAAATACTTTTAAAATTCATGGCTTTACTATTTTTTTCACCTGATAAACAAACACTTTTATAACGATTAACTACTCTTAATGCTCACCATAAAGCAAACAATCAACAACTTAGAGAAATCCTTCTCTTCATTATCAACTATTTTATGAGCATAATAATCCACTTCTTTATGGATTCTAAAAATTCATCT
>CAYNGN010000260.1:0-4690 GCA_964396615.1 uncultured Thiothrix sp.
CGTTTACTTTTTTTAGCCATGCATCATCCTCTTCCCTTTCCTGCGCATAACCATGATCAAGCCAATGCTTTTGATAGAGCGGTAAGTGCTGGTAAGCCTCTTGTTTTGACCAACCCTGTTCAAGCTGGCGGATGCGCCACATCTGCGCAATCACCTCTGACACAATAAAACCAGTCACATTATCACGCCCTTGATCCATATCAGCATTGCGATACTCCCCGATGATCAGTTGATGAAACGCCTGAAAGCTGTCTTTATAGTCCCACGGGTTTAGGCTATTTTTAAAAAAATTTCTTTTCGGTGGCTGGAGCGTGCGTTTTTGTAACGTAGGCGGTAATGAGGGTAACAAGTAAGCTTGCCCATAATTCTGGCTGTTTAAGACACTAATATTTTGCGGCTTTGTGCCGCCAAAACCGATCACACTTAAACCATAGAGTTCGACAAAGCCTTGCTCATGAAAAATGGCGTTGCGTTTTGCTTCACGGGCTTCCTTTGTCTGCTTTGAAAAACGAATCGCGGTAATACGCTCCTTGAGTTTAAACAAGAGTCCTGATGGCGTCAGAATCGACAATAAGTGATAATCATCAGCAACAGGAAAATAGACTTGCTTCACTTTTTCACTGGTATAATCGGTTGTATTGTTCTGTTTTATTGCTAGAAGACCTGCTTGTATTTCATCAAATGTTGCACTCGTTAATGAAAACTGTTGTTGAATCGCCGCTGTTTTTTCTTCTAAATTTTCTAAGACTGTTTTGCCATTTTGCATGGATAAAGAAAGAAACTTATAAACGTCTAATGCCGCTGCATTACCAAACACATCTAAGTCCACCTCAACATTGCCTGAGCGTACAAAACCATCGTTGTTATGCGCACAGCTCGCAATAATAGAACGGGTTTTTGCACTGGGATGACTAAATTTTCCCAGATGACTGACGAGCGAAAGCTGCTTCGCTCTTTTAGCCGCTTTGGGTAGCCATGTTTCTAACGCAAATTCGTCGTCAGCGAGTTGCTCTATGGCGTGTTGTTCTTCTTCTGACATGCTGGCTTTAAGTTTGGACTTTAGCCGTGCGGCTTTCCTTTCTTGCAAGAAATCTTGTAGAGCGGGGTCTAACATTTATGTACTCCTAAAATAACCAATACAGTGAGGAAATATTATTCTATTTTTAATCCCGTCATTTTTTTATTATCCCCAATTGATGACAATAACTAAAACGAATTTCCATGGGATCTTGACCGTAAGTGGGCAAATCTAGCTCACCATAACGCAAAGCGGCTTGTTGCATGCTCAGTTTTTTTTCCTCAGCTATTTTTTCGAGTAATGGCTCATAATCACGTTCAAGCCATAAACGCTGCTGCTGTTGTGCTGATAATTCAGTCATATCAATAGCATATAAAGATTCGATGGTTTCCATTCGCCCTCTGTTAAAGACTTTTTCCTTAAAGACATAACCGTCTTCATCAGGCACAAGACACACTTTTTGCTGCTGATCATTACCTCGAAACGGATTAAATAACTGCGGTAAAGCCGTCATCCACCAGCAACCTGATAACCACCCTTGCAAGGTTTCAGGCCCTTGGCTTTCATAACATGTGAGCAACTGCTGAATACAATGATGCTCAAGATCGACCAAGCTATGGGTAGGGTGTAACGTTTCTTTACGTTGAATACGGGGTTGCGCATCAACACGTTTTGCCAATTTTTTCATCTCAAGCAATTCATTAACATCATGGCTAGACAAAAAATCCTTTTTTGTTTCATACCCTGGACGACAATAAGCAGGACGATCCGTTTCAGGGGCTTGTTTCAAGGCTTTTAGGTTATATTGCATAATGGCAAGGTTGGCTGTTTTAGGCGTTGCTTCGCGATGCCTGAGTACGCGACCTGCTAATTGCACTAATGACCGATAGGAAGAAGGTTCGATAACCGCCCAATCAAAATCATGATCACGCCCGACTTCTTCCACAGGCGTTGCCACTAAAATAAAAATAAGCTGCTTGCTTTGACACTGATCTATATGCCTTCTAATGATAGCATTCACAAAAATGGCTTGATCATTCTCTTTATCACGTTTAAGCACCGCATCTAAATGGGCTTCTTGTACGCTGCGCATTAATAAAAGCTGCTGGCTATGATACGCCATGACTTTGATCTCAATCGTCTTAGCCCACTCGGTTTCCGCTAAATAACGCGTTAAAGCAAGGCATGGAGCAATATTAGCGACACGTACGACACCAAAGGACACGTGTTTTTTTGAGGAGTGATCAACCGTAAAATGTCGGCGATGTTGGCGCATAATCGCTTGTTTTATCAGATGATAATACTGCTGCTCGCGTGATTCGGTTGTCTCATTGTCATTGCTGGTGATTATTGCATGACAATCCACTAATTCCGCTTTGCGTTTAACCGTCTCTTTTTTGAGATAGCGCACTCGCTTGGTAATAAAATGCTGGTGATCGGTGTTAAAATAAGCACGGCGTTGTGTGTCATTATCGTGACGACTCTCAGTGATTTGGGTACTAAATTCATCAATCCATGCGCAACCTATATGAAAAGGTCTATCACGACTTTTGGCAAAAACAGCCCAACCTGCTTGATAGGCATTAAAATAGCCCTCTGCCAAATCGGGCGGAATAGTCGCTGATGAAATCATTACTTTTCGTCCGAGCATTCCTGCTAAGTGAATTAAGCGACCAATAGCAATTAAGTCTTGCCCCTCAAAATCATCAATTTCATCAATCACTAAGTCGGATGACATTAAACGTAAGCTGGGCAAAATATAACGCCCACCGCGTTTGGTTTCGGTTGCTGCCATGAGATAATCAATGGTGCAGGTTAAAACAGGCGCATAGAGAAACTGACGGTTTTTTTCACCTTGGGCATTATTCGGAAAAAGGGTTGATAACATCCCGTCAGGAATCTCGGTTTCATAGTCGATGTCATTATCAATCAATGTTTCTAACGACTCTGAACCCACGTTTTCATTGGACAAAGCGCCCTCTGTTTGTTTTTGCTGTTCTTTATGACGTTGATAAAGCTCTAAAACAGCAGACGAGCCAATCACAACCGCCTGCTCAGAATCATCTAAGCCAATACGCTCACGGTATTCTGTACCTGTTTGTAAGGTCAGTGTGCGCAACCCTAAGGCAAGAAGATAACGTAAACTGTCTTGATCAGCCGATAAAGCGCGCATAATTTTTGCATTCGCAAACGTCTTACCTTTGCCTGTACTTGCCATATTGACGGCAAAAAAACCAAATTGCGTTGAATAGCGCGTTGAAGATTGGGTTTTAGCCAACGTATTACGCCATGCGGTTATTTTTGTTACGGCGGTTTCTTGCCAACGGAAACGCCCTTGGCTTTTCTTTTTAAGTGCCGCTATATCGTAAGCACGCGGCAATTGGGTTTCACTGCCTTCAAAAGCAGGTAAAAGATGGGCAATCGTCAGCGCATGACGCATTACGCCGACTAAATGCTCATCGAGTTTTTGTTTTAAGTCACCCGTTTTTCTATCGGTATTGGCATAAAGTTCTAAATCACTTTGCCATGTTAAATCCTTATCACAAGAGGAGTAATGATGATCGCCTAACATCAACGCTAAACGGGCATGATGCAATACTAAACGCCAACTGCCTTCATCCATTGCCTGTTCCAGCAACGGCAAGCAATCCTGTAAGCGTTTTGCCCATTTTTTTGCCTGTTTTAGCCAACCGCTTGAGTAGCTGGGTAAGCCCTTCTCATAATTAAAACAATGCGCTAGATTTTCGCTAAAGAAGGCTTCATCGTGACGATTTTCATAACCCCATTGTTGGTTGATGACAGTGAATAACGGCTGAAAATCAGGCGCTGGATGACCACTATGTTGTTTGCCGTTCTCGGGTAAACGATGATGCGTCACAATCAGCCACGCTAATAAACTAGCCGCATTGGGCAAATTGGCTAAGGGGCTACGACTATTTTCGCTGACTTTTTCTTTAAGCCATTCTTCATCCATCTCCCCCATCGTCAAACGTGCTAACCACTGCTGATCGGTTTCATTAGCGACATAGGCCTTTAAAAATAAGGTAGAAATCCATTCATGCCGTAGCGGATCAGCGATTATTTTTTTCTCGACTAATTTTGCTTGAAAAAACGCAGAGGCTTTCCCCCAATCATGAAACAGTGCGGCGAGTGCGGTTAAGGCTTTGATTAAGGGGAGGTAATGCCAATCATTTTCCCACTGGGTATTGAGAATGGTTTTTTTAGTAGTATTCACAGGTACTGCCCCTTGCCGATTAAAGTGAGCCCGATTGCCTACAATCCATACTAACTCACTTCGACTTCGGCTGCGTATCCAATGACAAGCAACAGCGGTATTTTTTGATGCCGTTTTACGCAATAGTTTCTTAACCGCTTGTAAGCCTTTATTGGTAATAACGGTTTGCCATGTACGGCTGCCAATACGATTCGCAAAGGTGTCTAAAATACGACGCGTTTTATTCAGTGCATTTTTTTCACATTGAGAGACGAAAGTAACAATCATAACATTGGCTGCCGCTGTGCTTTACAAATGTCTTTCACCGTATCAAACATAAAATCGAGCGCTTTATGCTGGGTAAAATTTTGTAAACACTGTTGACGAAAAACTTGCTCACTCGCGCCTTCTTGGGCGCAGATAAATGCCCACGGTAAGATCAACGTATCTTTGACTAA
>CAYNGN010000261.1:0-4681 GCA_964396615.1 uncultured Thiothrix sp.
TTAATTCCGAATTACCGCGGGGTCAGATTACCGCGGGGTCAGACCCCGCGAAAACTTTCTGGGATTCAGTGCGTACACTTTCTTTAAAAGCTTGATACTAACTAAACACTTATCAAGGAATTAAAAAATGTTAGGACAAATAATTAGGGTTATTCGCCGTAAATCAAGTAGTACATGAATTTATATTTGTAACTCGTATATCTACACAGGCGGTGATTGTATGCATCAGAGGGCTACAAGGCAACTATTATAGCTTGCATAAGACAAACTTTACTATTTAACTGCAAATACTTAAGGAAAAGGTGAAAACGAAAACACAAGATTGTACTCTATAATTATAAGAAAAAACTATAAAACGAGCCGGGCAGAAGACAAGACACAATATATAGTGATCAACCACCTTAACTCTTAAAATTATGCGCTAAAGAATGATTAAACTTTTAATGTCTGCAAAATATCTTCTAACTCACCAATCAACTGCTTAATCAACAAGTTAGTTTTAGCACTATCTTCTTCTGCATTCTCACCGTTTAGCTTTTGTCGCGCCCCACTAATCGTATAACCATTATCATACAAAAGACTGCGGATTTGCCTAATAAGCAACACATCCTGACGTTGATAATAACGTCGATTACCTCGACGTTTCATCGGTTTTAGATTAGGAAACTCCTGCTCCCAATAACGCAAAACATGTGATTTAACACCACATAATTTGCTCACTTCCCCTATGGTAAAATAGCGTTTACCAGGTATCGCAGGTAATTCATTATTATTCGTTGGTTCCAGCATATGTCTCTACTCGATGCTTTAGTTTCTGTCCCGGCCGGAAAGTCACAACCCTACGTGCGCTTACCGGTATTTCTTCTCCCGAATTCGGATTCCTTCCTGGTCTTTCACTTTTATCACGTAACATAAAGTTACCAAAACCAGAGAATTTTACATTAACTCCGCCTTCTAGTGTTGTCTTAATTTCCTCGTAAAATGATTCAACTAAGTCTTTAGCTTCACGCTTATTTAATCCGACTTCATTGTATAGATTTTCAACAATATCTGCTTTCGTCAGTGTCATAATCCCATTACTCCCTTTTTATACACCTTAAACTCTAAGTTCTGCGCCTGTTTTTTCTTGTAGCAGGCTAATTAATGTTTCTATATGGTTGTTTATAGCGGTTTCTTCTAATGTACGTGAAGCATCCTGAAAGGTTAAACTCAAGGCAAGACTCTTTTTACCTATTGCTATTCCCTCCCCTACATAATGATCAAATACAGAATAATCCACTAATTGCTCTATTTTTTCTGTCTCCAGTACAGTGCTTATCGCATTATAGGTAACCGCTTCATCAACCAACAAGGCTAAATCACGTTGAATAACGGGATAAGGAGAAACTTTCGCATATTCAGGCACTACACGTGCTGAAATGCGGGCTAAGTCAATCTCAAACATATAGACTGCTTGATCAAAACCCATTTTTTTCTCAATACTCGGATGAAGAGCGCCAACCCATCCTATTGCCTCGTCAATACCTTGAGTAAAAATACTCGCTGCTTGACCAAAGTGTAAAGCAACTCTTTCATCGGGCTTAAATATAAAATTTGTGCCTTTAACTTCAGTTAAAAGTGCTTCAACATCTCCTTTTATATCATAAAAATCAACAGTTCTTGATTTTAATGACCATTGCTGAGTTGAAACTGAACCCGTAATAACTCCCGCAATTTTCTTACGCTGTTTTAAACCTTTATCCGTTTGAATAAAAGACAAACCTGTCTCAAATAATCGTACTCTACTTTGTTGCCGTTTCAAGTTATATTTAAGGACTTTGAGCAAACCAGACCATAATGTGGTTCTCATCACTGCAAGTTCAGTAGAAAGCGGGTTCGCTAGTTTAACAGCTTCATTGTCAGAGGTCAGCAACTGCTCCGTTTCGGCATCAACAAAGCTATAGCTTACCACTTCTTGATAGTCTCGTGAAGTCAATACCTTATGAAAAATATCAAGTTGTATTTCAGTCTCTTTTGGTGTAGTAACCAAAGGCTTTAATTGTCGCAAACGCGAAGGGATTTTATCATAGCCATTAATTCTTGCTAACTCTTCAATAAGATCAACTTCTAAACTAATATCAAACCTAAACAGTGGCGCTATAACATCCCAGCCCTCATCAGTCGCACTAACATCACAACCCAGACGCTGCAAAATAGCTTCTACGTGCGTTTTTTCAATGTCGATGCCTAATACACGTGTGATTCTTGCAGCTCTTAGATGTATTGAAGGCTTATTTTGTAAACTAGCCTTAGTATTGATATCAGTAACAGGTCCAACTTCGCCACCACAAATAGCAATAATTAGCGCTATAGCACGATCTAGCGCCACTACTTGCAAGTCTGGCGCAACCCCTCGCTCAAAACGAAAAGAAGAATCAGTATGTAAACCGTAGCTTCTTGCCTTGCCTGCGATTGACTCAGGGGTAAAGTGAACACTTTCAAGAAAAATATCCGTTGTATCATTGGTAACGGCTGTTGCCAGTCCTCCCATAATACCTGCAAGTGCAATTGCACCTTTCGCATCAGCAATAACAACACTGTCAGCTTTTAAAGTAATCGTCTGCTCATCCAATAAAGTTAATTTTTCACCCTCTTCAGCAAAACGAACGGTAATAGCAGAATCCAAACGTGCAAGATCAAAGGCATGCATCGGTTGCCCTAACTCAAGCAATACATAATTGGTCACATCAACCACAGCACTTAATGAAGAAATACCCGCTCGATGTAGTTTTTCTACCATCCAATCAGGTGTCTTCGCTTGCACATCAACATGCTTGATGATACACCCTGCATAACGGGGGCAAGCATGCCCAGCTTTCAAGGTAATACTAAAAACATCATCATGTGAGTGTGGTGTTGATTGATGCTCAATGGCTGTCACTGCCGTTTCTGTCAGCACACCGACCTCACGCGCCATCCCTACCATACTCAAACAATCAGCACGGTTTGGTGTTACATCAAAATCAAGCACAACATCATTGAGCCCAAGTGCAGCTTTTACATCAGCCCCCACTTGCACATGCTCAGGAATGGTCAATAAACCTTCTGAGCTATCAGCAATACCGAGTGTCTCTGTACCACAAAACATTCCCTGTGATAACACACCACGCAGCTTAGTTTTCTTAATTTTAAACGCAGAGCCGTCCTCAGCAGGTAAATTCGCACCAATCATTGCCACAGGCACTTTCACACCTTCTGTAAGCCCCACGACATTGGTCACAATCTGAATCGGTGCATCAGCAGCAACATTCACTTGGCAAACGGTTAACCTATCTGCATCAGGATGTTGTTCTATTGCAGTAATCTGTCCCACAACAACATGAGTAAAAGCGCTAGCAACAGGCTCAATAGCCTCTAGCTCAACACCGGCAAACGTCATCAACTCACCTATTTCTTCAATAGAAATAGCGGGATCAACAAATTCACGCAACCACTTTTCACTTACTTTCATTGCAACACCTCATCTCCATGATTAGTGTTAATTAAACTGCCGAAGAAACCTAAGATCATTTTCAAAGAAAACCCGCAAATCATCAACGCCATAACGTAACATTGCCAAGCGTTCAACGCCGAAACCAAAGGCAAAGCCTGTATATTTTTCTGCGTCAATTTTAGACAGCGTTAGTACATTAGGATGCACCATACCGCACCCCATTACTTCTAGCCATCCTGTATGAGAACACACTTTACACCCTTTTCCTGCACAATGAACACACTGGATATCGGTTTCAGCAGAAGGCTCAGTAAAGGGAAAAAAGGAGTTTCTAAAACGAGTAGGCAACTCAGACACCTCAAAAAAAGCTTTAAAGAACGCATCTAACACCCCCTTTAAATCCGCAAATGAAACATCAGTATCCACCATCAATCCTTCCACCTGATGAAACATCGGCGTATGGGTTAAATCAGAGTCACAACGATAAACACGCCCAGGGGCAATAATGCGTAGTGGCGGCTCTTGCTCTTCCATCACACGTACTTGTACCGGTGAAGTATGGGTACGCAATAAGGTACTGTCTTCAAAGTAAAACGTATCATGCATGGCTCGTGCAGGATGATGTGGTGGAATATTTAAGGCGGTAAAATTGTGAAAATCATCTTCAATTTCAGGCCCTTCCGCAACTGAAAAACCAAGCTGAGTAAAAATAGCTTCAATGCGCTTAATGGTGCGTGTTATTGGATGTAATCCACCTGTATTGAGTCGCCGCCCTGGCAAAGTAACATCAATTCGTTCTTTAGCAAGACGCTCATTCAATACCGCCACATCAAGTTCACCTTTTTTATTTGCGATGGCTTCATTAACATTTTTTTTAATCGTATTAATTTTTTGCCCAGCTTCACGACGCTCCTCAGCAGGCAATTGTCCCAATTGCTTTAGTTGCGCAGTTAATAAGCCTTTTTTACCAAGATAATGAACACGAACGTGGTCAAGGTCATTGAGACTAGAAGCCTCAGCCACTTGATGTGTTGCTTCTTCTAACAATTGTTCAAGTGTTTGCACCGTTTTTTCTCCAATATAAACCAGAACGGGGATAGACATATAGCCTATCCCCGTTCTTTTAATCTCTCAACTTATACCCACTATCTAAGCGAGGGCAGCTTTTGATTTTTCAGCTAATACACCAAACGCATCAATATCATGCAC
>CAYNGN010000262.1:0-4664 GCA_964396615.1 uncultured Thiothrix sp.
GCGTGTGGGGGGGAAATATTCCAGCTCTTGGCATGTGAAACATTTGAATAAGCCAAAATCGGTTGTGCCTGAGTCCATTATGCCTAACTACCCGTGGCTGTTAGCGACAGATTTAGATTTTTCGGATGTACAAGCAAAAATGAAGACGCTGAAGAAAGTAGGCGTGCCTTACTCACAGACCAAAGAAGAATACAGTGCTAATGTTGAACAGTTTGGTGACGATGTTGCCAAAATGCTCGATGTTAACTATGCTGAATCGAATCTAATAGCACAAGAAAAAGCGAAAAATTTTGATGGAGTTCCTGATCGAATTACGGAGATGGATGCATTAGTCGCTTATTTACAAGTCCTCGGAACGATGATTGATTTCAGTAAGCATGATGAGACTGAATTTATTGAGTTTCGTTAATTTAAGTTTTAGAGATGTTTTAGGTTATCGCAATGATGAATGAATTATTTTCATGGTTTATGGATATCACGAATAGCAAAATTGCTGCATTACTGATTTTCTTTATTACCTTTGTCGCTATTTTATTTTATGTTTATGGTAGTAAGGGGCGTAGTGAACGATTGGAATCCTATCGGAATATACCTTTCTTAGACGATGACAGGGATAAGGATAGTCGTATGCATAAAACGGCTGAAAATAAGGAACAAAACAATACAAAGCATAGCCAAAAGTAAAGGGTAAGCGTTATGGCAGATCAAGAAGGTAAAAAAATTAAAGATCCCTTAACAGGGGTCGAGACAACAGGTCATGTGTGGGATGACGATATTCGCGAGTTTGATAATCCATTGCCACGTTGGTGGTTATGGGCGTTTTATATGTCGGTTATTTTTGCTTTATGGTATTGGGTTGTTTATCCCTCATGGCCATCAGGCCTGCTAGAAAAGGGTTTTTTGGTGGGTACGAAGACGATTGAGTATAAAACGGATGCAGGTGAAACAAAAACCACCCATTGGAATACGCGTGCCTTGTTAGCGCATGAAATGCAGACGAATAAAAATGAATTAACACGGCAAAAAATGGTAAAAGAGGTTGCTGCGACACCGTTTGATACTATTGCTGCTGACCCTCAGCAATCTAAGTTTGTCTTAGCTTATGGTAAGAGTATTTTTGGCGATTATTGTGCAGCTTGCCATCAACGTGGTGGTCAAGGTGTTGTTGGACATTACCCTAATTTGATTGATGATGCATGGCTATGGGGAGGAGATGTTGCTGATATTGAAACAAGTATTCGCAAAGGGCGTAAAGGTAATATGCCCGCACATAAGAATACTTTGACTGCTGATGAGATTGAGCAGACCGCTCACTATGTATTGAGTTTATCAAAGCAATCGTCAGATGTAGCGGCTATTGAAAAAGGTAAAGCTGTTTTTAATACCAAAGGGTGTTCAGGTTGTCATATGCCAACAGCAGTAGGTATGAAAGCATTAGGTTCGGCGAATTTGACGGATCATATCTGGACACAGGCTGATGTTAATGGCACGAAAGATGCGGGTAAAAAACTTGCGGCAGTTAAGCAGGTTATTGCTGAAGGTATTCAACGTGAAATGCCAGCATGGGAGTCACGTTTAAAAGATGATGAGATTAAAATATTGGTGTCGTATATCAAGTTATTGAGCCCGAACTAGTTGGTGCAATATCTATATCTACCTTAAATAACGAATAACGGCCGAATTTTCTCGGTCGTTATTCGTTATACGATAGATAGATGTTAAATAGAGGTTGATCTAATGTATCCATAGTTGAACATTGGATAAGATTTAAGATGTGTCATAAATAATAATATAGGGGCTGGCTATGCGTGTTAACTCAGTTGAAAAAATGATATTTATTCATCCTCGTTCCATTAAAGGACGTTTTCGTCGTTTTAAAACCAATGTCATGGTGTTAGCTTATGCCATTTTTTTTCTTTTACCGTGGATACCATGGTCGCGTACGATAGGGCCAAATCAGGCGATCTGTTTTGATTTAAGTACACAAAAATTTTATATCTTTAGTTTGGTTATTTATGCCCAAGATATTTTTTGGTTAGCAGCACTACTCTTTCTAGCGGCAGTATTACTCTTTTTTGCGACAGCCTTGTTAGGGCGTGTATTTTGTGGTTACTTCTGCTTTCAAACTTTATGGACGGATGCATTTCGTTTTATTGAGCGCTTTATTCAAGGTGATCGTGTCGCAAGAATTCGTTTGGATAAAGCGCCATGGGGTATCAGTAAGTTAGCTAAAATGGGTGCAACTCATGTCTTATGGTTGATTTTGGCTCTATGGACAGGACTTAGCTTTGTCTTATATTGGGGGTATGCACCCGATTTAACCATCCGTTTTTTTACAGGTGATGCACCCTCTGCTGCTTATATGAGTGCTTTTGTTTTAATGGCAACCACTTATCTTGCTGCGGGAGTGATGCGTGAGAAGGTATGCATGCACATTTGTCCTTATGCGCGCTTTCAAAGCGTAATGATTGATGAAGATACCCTTATCCCCACCTATGATACGCAACGGGGTGAAGGTTCAGCAGGGCGTGCAAAACCGATTAAAGCCCTTAAAATACTTGAGCAGCGTAAAGAACAAGGTGTAGGTGATTGTGTCGATTGTGGTCTTTGTGTACAGGTTTGTCCTGTAGGGATTGATATTCGTGAGGGTATGCAGTATCCCTGTATACACTGTGGTTTGTGTATTGATGCGTGTGATAGCATTATGGATGCACTAAAATGGCCACGAGGGTTAATTCGTTATGAATCAGAAGCAGGTTTGGAAACAGGAAAAACGCGTTTTTTCAAATTGCGTACCTATGGTTATGGTTTAGCAACCTTGGGTGCTGGGTTGTTTTTAGCATGGAGTATTAGTGGTAAAAAACTAATTGATGCCAGCGTTCATCAAACACGCAGCCCGTTATTTGTCATGCTCTCTGATGGCAAAATTCAAAATCGCTATTCAATAAAGTTAGATAACAAGACACAACGTAAAGCACAATTTGAACTCTCATTAGAAGGCTTGGATAAAGCTGAGGTTGATATGGGGAAAATTAAAGACTTTACCCTTCAACCTGATGAATCACAGAGTATTATGGTAAAAATCAGACGTGAAAAACTAACAGATGAACAGAAAAATAAGCCATTTCGTTTTGTATTGACTCCTATTGTTGGCGATGTAAAAGAGCCAATTCGTATTGATTCACAATTTATTTCCCCTTAATTTATGAATAATTATAATTTGTTGTTAACACTGGCTACGGGTTCAATCAGCGCCTTTATGCTTTTTTTCATCTTTTATAAGCTTCTACACTGGCAAGGAAAGATGGCTGCGTTAGCAACAGCAGCATCAATGTTATTACTTTATGTGCCATTAGCGGTAACCCATTGGCCTGGCTTGGATGAATTTGCCATTCATTTTGCCTTTTTTATGATGGTTCCTTATGGCTTGGGTATTATTACAGGTGTGCATAGTGAACGTATGCAACGTGAAGGTAAAAAAGAATTAGAAAAAGGTTTGCACTGGATTCCTGCACTTATTATTGTCTTTTTTATTCTGTTAGCAGTGGTTGATTCGGTTATTATTTTATTTGCCACTAAAGGTGTTCAGGGGGCAATTGGCGATTTTGTTCTGCCTAAAAGTATTAGTGGTGACTCTGGAGAAGGCAGGCAGTCACGCTTTACAGGTAATGTTTCCTATGATTTTCAGAATAAAGAAAAGCAATTTGATGGCTATGTTAAAACCTTGCAAAAGCAGCGTCAGCTCGGTTGGAAGGTCAACGGAGGTTGGGCGGCAGGGCAGGCAATCTTAGCAGAACCTGCCTTGTTTGAGTTGAAAGTGGTTGATAAAGTAAATAAACCAGTATCGGATGCGACGGTTAGCGTTGATTTTATTCGTGCCTCTAGTATGCATGATGATCAACATTATGCATTAAAAGCGATTACAACAGGTGTTTACCATGTGACAACTGATCTTCCATTGGCAGGATGTTGGCAATTAAAAATCATGGTGATAAAAGGTGAGGAACAATACGAAGTAAGGGGGAATATTGAGGTCTTTGAACGTATTGATGGCAAGATTGTTGAACGAAAGTGTGCGATTGGTGAGCCTGATATGGATTCTGCGAAATAAGATGTTATTCATCTATCATGTCTGATGTGCTTGAGACTCAAACAAGCTGCTATCACTGTGGTTTAGTTATTCCTAAGGGGATAGACTATACGGTTGTTATCAATGGCAAGGCACGACCTATGTGTTGTGCTGGTTGTGAGGCGGTTGCGAAGGCTATTGTGCAAAATGGTCTTACTGATTTCTATCAACATCGCACCACAAACTCTGATAAGCCAGAAGCCCTTATTCCTGCTGAATTACAAATCTATGATAACGAAAACTTACAACAACGCTTTGTCCGTTCTGAACACGGTAGCTCTATTCGTGAAGCATCGTTAATTCTTGAGGGAATTGTCTGTGCTGCTTGTGTTTGGTTAACTGAAAAACATATTAATCAGCTTGAAGGCGTGGTTGATTTTCGGGTTAATTACACCACTCATCGTGCGTATTTAAGCTGGGATAATCAGCATATTGTATTGAGTGATGTTTTACATGCGATTACGGCCATTGGTTATCAAGCACACCCGTTTGATGCCAGCCGTCTTGAAAACTTACAGAAAAAAGAAAAAGCCAC